>JAJYJL010000599.1:1801-5846 GCA_021789565.1 Acidobacteriota bacterium | reverse complement strand
TGCGCGCCAGTCGAGAGGGCGGCGCTTCGTCCATGTCAGCACGGATGAGGTTTACGGAAGCGCACTGGTGAACCAAGAATTTCGGGAAGATTCCCTCCTTGCTCCCAACAGCCCGTATGCCGCAAGCAAAGCCGCGTCCGATCTGCTGGCCCGCGCTTACTTACAAACGTACCGCTTTCCAGTGATTGTTACCCGTTGTTCCAACAACTTTGGGCCTTACCAGTTTCCGGAGAAATTCATTCCGCTCCTCATCAGCCGGGCGCTGAAGAATCAGGATATCCCCATCTATGGAGACGGTCTGCAGGTGCGCGACTGGATTTTCGTTAGGGACCATTGCCGGGCTTTGGATGCTGCACTGCACCTCGGCCGCGAGGGTGAAATCTACAACATCGGTGGGGGCAATGAATGGACCAATCTTGAAATCGCCGGCCGGATTTTAAATTTGCTTCACAAACCTCATTCCTTGCTGACGTATGTTCAGGACCGGCCCGGGCATGACCGGCGCTATTCGGTGGATTCTGGGAAGATCGAGGCCGAACTGGGCTGGACCCCTAAGACGAATTTTGTTGAAGGTTTAGCCACTACAGTTGATTGGTACGTCGCAAACGCCAAGTGGACAGAACGAATCCAGAATCAGGCCTACCGTTCCTACTATAAGGAGCAGTACGAACAACGGGATGAGACTTTGAAGAGAATACAGAATCCGGGAGAAAGCTCTGTATGCGCATCCTTGTGACGGGGGCAGCCGGAATGCTGGGGCATGCCTTGGTGCCGGTTCTGGAAGAGGACCATGCTGTCGTCGGGCTAGCCAGAGAGGACTGTGATCTCTGTGAGGAAGATGCGGTTTGGGAAGTATTCTGGGACCAGAAGCCCGATATGGTTTTTCATCTTGCCGCATTCACCAATGTGGACGGGTGCGAACTTGATCCGGAAAAGGCAAAGGCCTGGAACGAGCTGGCAACCCACAATGTGGCTAAGGCGGCAAAACGAATTGGTGCAGCCATTTTATACACAAGCACGGACTATGTGTTCGACGGCCGCGCAACCAGTCCGTACCCAGAGGATGCTCAAACCAATCCCCTCAGCGTCTATGGAAAAACAAAGCTGATGGGAGAAAAGTATGTGCATGCGATTGTTGACCGCCACTTCATCGTCAGAACTTCGTGGCTTTTTGGGTATGGCGGAACGAACTTTGTGTCCACAATCCTGCGACTGGCAGACGGGAAGTCTGAGCTTCGAATTGTCGATGACCAGCGAGGGTCGCCGACTTACACGAGGCACCTGGCGCAAAAGTTGGCAGAACTTGCGATGACCCGCGAATACGGGACTTATCATGTGACGGCAAGAGGAAACTGCACCTGGTATGAGTTTGCGCGGAAGATTGTTGATCTGTCCGGCCTTCAGGGAATCCGGGTTGTTCCCATCCCGACATCGGAGTGCGGCCGTCCCGCGCCCAGGCCCGCATATTCTGTCCTTGCAAACAGGCGACTCGGGTCATTGGGCATCGGCCTCCCGCCCCATTGGGAGGAAGGACTGAAAAGCTACTTCGCAGAAATTAGTGACGGGGGGAAATGTGCTGACAAAATCGCCGAGAAACGGCCAGCTTACACAAGATTTGCCTGAGAAGCAGCTGATCGGAGAACGCGCCGGACTGCGTCTTTTGCTGCCACACCACGAAAACAGTGGCATTGGCGATGTGATTACTAGTCCGCAGTCTCCACGTCTGATCGCCGGCGTTGAAGTCGAGCCGGGCGTCCAGTGGCCGGACGACCGTGGTTGCTTTGCGGAGATTTTTCGCTTCGGCGCCCCTGGTATCGCGCGAGATTTCGTCCCCGAAGGCGGGCATCAGGTCCAGGTGTCATTCACCGTAACTTATCCGGGTGTGATCAAGGCGATTCACTATCATTTTGCGCAAATCGACTTGTGGGCTCCCTTGGCGGGGATGTTCCAGGTTTTCCTCTGTGACCTTCGGGAGGAATCACCCACCTGGGGTTGGATGAACACTCTATTCGTTGGGACGCAGCGTATCTGGAAGGTGCGGATCCCTCCAGGCGTCGCCCACGGGTATAAAGTCATCGGGACCGAGCCTGCCCAACTGCTCTACGCAACCAACCATTTCTACGACCCGGCCGACGAAGGTCGGCTGGCATTTGACGATCCTGAGATCAACTACGATTGGGTCCAAAGGCCGCGTTAGGTTTTGCGAGAGATCCTGTCAGTTGACCATATTCGTGTCCAAGAATAACGCCAAATGTCTCAGTTACCCGGCTCGCCCTGGGTACTCGTGCCTGGCGCCGGTCTGATTGAGGTCACAAAAAGATAGATATGAAGACCCGCCTTGGAAAGAAATTCGCGTGCCGCGTGCGTAAAGCCCACCGCCAATGGGCGTTCTTCCCAATGTCGCATCAGGGAGGCGAATAACTTTGTCGTGAGACCACCCTCTGCGGACGGTGGCTGAGCCAACAAGTTCGTATACAACCACATGAATTTCAACATCACTGAGAAATCAGATTCAGCATTGCGCTTCACGAGCCAGGAAGGATCGACGAGACTGGCACCGGATAATCAAAAAGGGGCCTGGAGTTTTCCTACAGAGCCGGCCATCAGCCTGACACTTTCGCGCTACTGGGGCGCAATCCGGCGTCACGCCTTGCGGATTGTCATCTTTGTAGCGGCAACTGTCCTGTTCACGGCAATCGTCTTGTTGCGTCTCCCCAAGAAATACCAATCCACCTGTGTCATCCGGCTGGATCCTTCCTTGCCGGTCAATGTGGTCAGCAACCAGCCTGGCGGAGGGAACGAGGATCTCGACGTCCTGTTTGCAACCGACAAGAAGGAGATTGTTACGCCTGCCGTGGTGACCCCGGCCATCATGAAACTTGGATTATGGACACCTCCTGCCGACAACTCTACAACGGCCGTCCCTCCTTCGCTGGTGGCGCAAATCACGAGTGGGATAAAGATCAACCAGGACCCTGGAACATACCTTCTTAACGTTTCTTATCGCAGTTCCTCCCCGGACCAGGCGGCAGTGGTGGCCAATGCGCTCGCTGAGGGATTCATCGAGCACGAGTACAACACGCGGAACAGTGCTCTCGTAAGCCTGACTCAATACATGCGCCAACAGATCAAGGAACTCGGCGAACGTATGAAGGCGAGTCAGATCGATCTGAATGATTTTGAGCGCGAGAATAATATCGTCAACTCCGATAACACCTCGAGCCTGCTTACGCAGCAGCTCTCATCCCTGCAGCAAGAGCTTGGGCAAGAGGAAGCGAAGCAGCGGGCGCTTGAAGCTAACCTCACACTTGCGAAAGAGGGAAGCCTGGATGCTCTCCTCGTCTCGGATAGGGGTGAAGCGCTGGTTCCTTTGATCCAGGCACAGCAGCAAACACAGCTGCAGTTTGACGCCCTCTCTTCAAAGTATGGGCCAGGAAACTACCTTTACCAACAAAAGCAGCGCGAACTGAATTCCATCTACAAGTCCGTCCGGAGGGGACAGCAGCACATCCTGGACCAGATTGAAGCTCAGGCCGGGGCACAAGCTGTTCAGGTAAGGCTGACGGCGCGCCAGCTGGCCAACGTGAAAGGTCAGCTCGAGCAATTCAACCGCAAAGATGTGCAATTTCAGATCCTCAAACACCAAGCCGATTCCGACAAAATGATTTACGATGATCTCCTGAAGCGCCTGGATGCCGCTGACGTCAGCGCCGGCTATCACTCGACCGCGCTGCGAATCGTTGATCCAGCGCGGCCGAACCCTGCGCCTGTTTATCCACGCACAAAGGAGACGCTCACACTGGCCCTGCTCTTGTCGGGGATGCTTGGTGTGCTAGGTGCGGTTGCGGCCGACGGAATGGACCGAACTCTGCGTGATCCGAGGGCAGTCTCTTCCGAACTGGGCGCTGGGCTCCTGGGATTCCTCCCAGAGGTGCGAAACGACACTGAGATCAAATCACTGTTGATGCCCCCGGGCGCTCGCGATAATCACGACGAAGTTGGCACGCCTTTCGCGGAATCGCTGCTGGGAATCCGATCCACTCTT
>JAJYJL010000599.1:0-1791 GCA_021789565.1 Acidobacteriota bacterium | reverse complement strand
CAGTCCGATGCGCGCGCTGGCAGTAATCAGCTCCAGACCTGAAGAAGGAAAGACCACTATTGCGTTGGGTCTCGCCATGTCTCTGGCGGCCCTAGGCAAGAGGACCGTCCTTGTGGATGGTGACCTGCGCCGTCCTCAGGTACACCGGCTCTTGGACATCCCGAACCGTCTGGGTCTCAGTTCCCTATTGCAGGATCAGGCGAAGTTGCAGGAGGTCCTGGTTCCAGGACGAGTTGAGCGGTTGAGTATCCTGCCTGCCGGTCCCCTCTCTGCAAGCGCACGCGAACAGATTGCTGCCAGAATCGGGGAGGTGGTTGAGGAGCTTAAATCCCAATTCGACGTCATCGTTATTGATACGCCCCCGATGCTGGGCTTTGCTGATGGGCTAAACGTAGCCAGCGTGGCGGATACCTCCCTGCTGGTGGTCAGGGCCGGCCGAACCTCGCGCGATTACGTGCAGTTGGTGATTGATCAGTTACGACAGGTTCGGGCTCAGCTCGCCGGAATCGTGCTCAATGGAGTTACCCCCGAGATGAGCCATCAGTATTACTACTACCACGACGGGTATCACTCCGACCGCTCCAATAGGAATGGAAATCACAATGGCTAAGTTGAAACCTACACCTAAGGCAAGATCGTCCTGTTGTGGCTATCCGGAAGTGCCTTCCTGGTGGCCGCGCGCTGTCTGCCTCAAAGGCCCTGTTGAGGTCACAGCAGTCTTGGTTTGTGTCTTTTCGGTGATGACTCCGCTGTTGGGTCAATCGCCTTCCCCCTTCACCTCCGTGCCGCCGTCGTATTCCGTCCAGTCTCCATCCCCGCAGCAGCAGGAAACGGCAACGACGACGCCTGTTCTGTCCGCCGCGAGTGCTCCTCCTGAGTATCGCGTTGGGACGGGCGATGTCCTCGGTATCACTGTTTATAACATGCCTGAGCTCGACCGAACCGCCGTTGTCGGATCGAGAGGGACGCTCGTAGTCTCCTATTTCCCGCGTCCACTTGCGATCGACGGAAAGACGACGCATGAGATCGGGGAGGGAGTTGCTTCAGAGCTAAAGCAACTTCAAATTCTTGTTGATCCCCAAGTAAGCGTAACGGTGGTCAGAGTAGAGAGCAAACCCGTGGTAGTGGGTGGAAGTGTCAGGAACCCGCAGGTGCTGCAGGTGATGCAACCAATCACATTGCAGGAGGCGCTTATGCTGGCTGGAGGCCCACAAGACGGCGCCGGGAACAGCGTGCTTGTGACCCGAACCGAGGGAACCGGAACTGCCACCTCCTATGATCTATCACTCTCAAAAGTGCTTTCCGGGACAGACCCAAAATCCAACATCCAGGTTAAGCCTGGCGACACGGTTCAAGTCCTCCCCGATCAGAAAGTCTTCGTGGCCGGCGAGGTTAAGAACCCCGGAGCGTTCGCGCTAGGCCGGGGCGAGAGCCTCACCGTCTCGAAGCTGATGGCCCTCACTGGCGGATGGTTAGACACCGCCAAGCCGGGCAGTGCCGTGATTGTGCGGGAGGATCAGAATGGCCAACGGAAAACGGTTCCACTGAACCTGGCGAAGATCATGGCCCGCAAAGTGCCCGACGTGACCTTGGAAGCAAATGACCTAGTCTACGTGCCGGGGAGCACGGGGAAGGCAGTGGGTCTGGCAGCGGTCAAGGGCGTCGGCGGGGCGGCCATGCTGGGATTGGGATACCTGATCGTAAGATGACGGAAGGCATGGATTTGCGTGAGAAAGTAAAAATGACACACTGTACCGAAAATGAACAAGTTTTTAAGACGGAGCGAAATTG
>JAJYJL010000598.1 GCA_021789565.1 Acidobacteriota bacterium | reverse complement strand
TTTTCAAGGCCTCACAATCAAGATCGTTCGCAGTTTTGTGCGCGGTGAGATCAACGCCACTAAGACAGAGGCATCGGAGGGTACGCTGCCGCTGGATGACCAGTTGGCTCAGATGCTCCTAGCACACAGGGCGAAGTCCGAGTACACTTCCGATTCGGATTTTGTCTTTGCAGGCGATTCTGGCAAGGTTCGCTGGCCGGATAGTGTCCTTGCTGATTACCTCAAGCCGGCAGCGGTCAAAGCGGGGATCGGCAACATCGGCTGGCATACGTTCCGACATACCTATTCAACGCTGCTGCACTCGCTCGGCACGCCGCCGGCTGTCCAGAAAGAACTGCTCCGCCACGCCGACATCCGAACCACAATGAACGTCTATACACAAGCGGTCTCGGACGAGAAGCGGGCGGCAGCTTCAAAGGTTGCTCACACTTTGTACGAATCTGTACTCGCCGGGCAGCGCCAGGTCGATGCAAGTTGTTGATTGGATTGGTGGACCTGGAGGGGTTCGAACCCTCGACCTCATGACTGCCAGTCATGCGCGCTCCCAACTGCGCCACAGGCCCTAGCTGGCTGGTAAAAATGAGTCTTTCTTCTTGTAGCATGCGAGTGGCTGAAGTGTCAACGCTGCCGCGTAAACGGATGACCTGTCGCTCACGCGCAGCGATTTGTAAGCCGACTCTTGCATACTGTCAAACATTCCACTTGACATCGCTGTTTTAATGATCGCAATTTGCACACAGGGAGGTTTTGAGAGAATTGCCCCCAAAAGGCGAATTCCATCTACCTCAGCCGAAGGGACTATGCCGACACTTTCGTCTTACATCCTTCAAATGGGCCAGCAAAAGGGCCAGACGGCGTTCATCGAGCAGGGTGTTTACCGTTCTCATGAATTCAGTTACGGCCGTGTGGTAGAACGGGCATTGGCTTTTTCTGATTGTCTGCATTTTAGAAAATTGGGCGCGGAAGTGGGATGTGAACCACCGCGAGTGATTCTGTGGGCAGCTCCCGGTGCGCGGTGGGCCATGGCCTTTTACGGATGCATCCTGGCAGGTACGATTGTGGTCCCTGTTGACTCTGGATTTTCTCCGGAATTTCTCGTTCGCGTCGCTCGGCAGAGTCAAGCATCGCTACTTATTACCGATCGTGCTCATCAGGATGCGGTTGGGGAGGAGCAGATAGGTGATGTTGAACGGTTCCTTCTTGAGGATATCGATGACTTGGCCTCTGCCTCTGCAAGTCACGGAGTGGCGACCGTTGCCAACCGCGACGTTCTTGCTGAGATCGTTTATACATCTGGCACTACGGCTGAACCTCGTGGTGTGATGATAACGCACGGTAACCTGCTGGCCAATCTTGAGCCGATCGAGCGAGAGATTCAGCGATATGAAAAGCTCAGTATCCCTTTCCGTCCCATTCGATTTCTTCACTTGATTCCGCCCAGCCACCTGTTCGGGCAGGTGACGGCACTCTTCATTCCTCAGCTTTTGCAGGGTGTTGTCATTTTTCCGGAAAGCCAGTCGCCGGCCGTGCTGGCACGCACGATTAAAGATCGACGGGTGTCTATAATGGTCTCAGTGCCCCAGCAGCTTGAGGCATTGGGCAACTGGGCCAAGGCGCAACTTTCCGCAGACGGCTACGCGGATCCCGACTTTCTGGTTGAGGAGGCAGAAAAAGAGCGATGGTCTGTCCCAAAGCGGTGGTGGAAATTTCGCCGTCTGCACAGTCGGTTGGGTTGGAAGATGTGGGCTTTTATCGTCGGCGGGGCAGCTCTTCCGGCTGAGTTGGAGCAGCTTTGGAACCGGTTGGGCTATGCTGTCATCCAGGGTTACGGACTAACGGAAACCGCCCCGGCAATCACCATTTCGCATCCTTTTAAGATTCGGTCCGGCGCTGTTGGCAAGCCCCTACCCGGCGTGGAAGCTCGAATTGCTGAGAATGGCGAGATTCTGGTCCGTGGGGCCAATGTTTCGCCTGGGTACTACCAGGATTCCGACGCGACCCGAGAAAGCTTTGAAGGCGGTTGGCTGCACACAGGCGATCTGGGCCGATTCGATGAGAATCGCAACCTCATTTACCTGGGCCGAAAGAAGGACGTCATCGTGACGGCGGAAGGATTGAATGTATACCCAGACGATGTCGAACGCGCACTTCGAGGCCAGGCCGTGATTCTGGAGGCTGCGGTTGTGGGAAAAGCGACCGTTGTGGCAAGTGCGGCGGGACCTGCGACCGTCAGTCGGACTGTGCTTCACGCCGTACTCGTGCCGAGGTCGGGGGCGACTCACAGCGACTTGGAAACCGCGATCCAAAAGGCCAATAGAATGTTAGAGCCACACCAGCGGATCCGCGGTTTCTCAGTGTGGCCGACATCTTCGCTTCCCCGTTCTACGAGCACTTCAAAACTTCAGCGGGCCAGAGTGGCGGCCTGGGCCAATGCCGGAGAGGGTACCGCAGGGCCGGCGGTTTCTCGTGTGGGAGAAGCCAGCGACTGGCATGGCTTCCTGGGCCGCCTTGGCACGCCGTTAGAAAGAATCCGGCCGGGAGCTCGCTTGGCGGAAGATCTGGGACTCTCTTCGCTGGACCGAGTTGAATTGCTGACATGGCTCGAAACGCAAGGGTACTCATTTGACGAACTGGAACTGGCGCGCGCCCAAACCGTTGGCGACGTGGAAAAGCTTCTTCAAATGCAAACCGCCGTTTCGCCCCCGGCTACCGCTCCTTCGGCAGTCGAGAGAAGGGAAGGATTGCAAAGAATTCAGCTGGAGCAGACGAAACTTGAGCCTCCAAAGATCGCCCGCCCAGCAGAACCGCGCTGGCCTCTTTCTCGTGCGGCTGCGATTGGACGCGAGGCGCTCCAGATGCTGCTGGCTTTTCCACTTTTGCGCTATTACGTCAAAACCGAGGTCCGTGGATCTGAAAAGCTCCGGGATGTTCGAGGCCCAGTGCTGTTTGTTTCAAACCACCAGAGCCTGCTGGACCCTCCGGTTATTCTACGATCGCTGCCATCCCCGATTCGCCGCCGCACAGCTCCCGCAATGGGCGAAGCTGCTCTGAGGGGCCATTCGAAAGCCGTCTTGTTCTGGGCGCGGTTGGCGTTTAACGTCTACCTGATTTCTGATGATCCCAGCCGTGCCCAGGAAGCCCTGCGGCGTGCGGGGCGCCTGGCTGATCTAGGATATTCCACGCTGCTCTTCCCCGAGGGCGAACGTACCTGGGACGGACGGTTGCTGCCGTTCCGGCCCGGCGTCGGAGTCATGGTGGAGCGGCTCCAGCTACCCGTGGTCCCGTTGCTGATTCGTGGCCTTTTTGAGGTGTGGCCACGTACGCAGGAGCGCCCCGTCCATGGCAAGGTTCAGCTTTGGATTGGCGACTTGATGTCAATCGAGCCCGGTGAATCGGCCTTCGATTTTACCCGGCGACTGGAAGATTATTATTGTTCCTGGAGGCCATGAATACTCGATTGGGCTGATTCTTGGACTTTGAAAGCCACCCTCGGCGCCGACATTCCCGGGTGGCGAAATGATTGGGCGACACGCGTCGAGCCTGACCCGGTTCGTTCCGCCGGCAAAGGTCCGATGCGAGCGATTTGCGGATGCCGGACTCTTAGAAACGTGGCGGTTCGATCTCTTAAGGCGGAGTGAAGACGATGGGGGCCTAAATTGTTTTAGAGTTAGGGGAGCGGCTCCAACGCCGAGTTTGCTTGACGGACCAATTCTCTGTTTCGTAGACTAGATGTTGGCTTGGTTAAGGCAACCCATCTATATGCGATTCCGTAAGTGCATCGCCGCCGCGGCGTTTGTGCTCATGGCGGTTTCTACTCTCCGCGCTCAAAGCCAGACCCAGTTTTTCCCCCTCAGCGAAATCCGGCCGGGACTTAGAGGCGTCGGGCAAACGATTTTCGAGGGGAATAAAGTCCAGGAATTTCAGGTCGAATTTCTGGGCGTATTGAAGAACTTTATGGCGCCAAAACATGATGTGATCCTCGCGCGCCTATCGGGCGGACCGCTGGCGGAAACGGGTGTGATTGCGGGAATGAGCGGAAGCCCTGTCTACGTGGACGGCAAGCTTGTAGGAGCCGTAGCGCTGGCCTTCCCGTTTTCAAAAGAGGCGATAACAGGGATTACCCCGATTCAAGAGATGCTGGCCGTTGTTCCCGAAACAATAAAAGTCAATGGTTCGGAGAAGATCAGGCCGGCATCTACGAGCCTGCCCTTCAAAATTGCAGGCACGACGCTCCATCCTGACGCTTCCGCGCGGCTGATTCCAGATGAGACTGGCGACGCGCTGAGTGTTCAGAGCTTGATAAAGTTTCTTCCATCGGGCGGCGGCAACGGCTCTCTCTCTGATCTGCTGCTTCCCCTTCGCTTTGGCGGGTTTTCTGCCGAAGCCATGGACGCATATTCGTCGCTGTTCAATCGGATGGGTTTGGAACCGATGCAAGGGGCGGCGCTATCCAGCAGTGAGGCAATGCCGGGCAACCCCAAAGGGCCGGAACCGGGAACGATGGTCAGCCTGTCCCTCGTGAGAGGCGATCTGAATCTGAATGTGGATTGCACTGTGACCTATCGGAAGGGAAATGACATCTATGCCTGCGGGCACCGCTTCCTGATGGTGGGGCCGACGAAGATACCTTTTTCGGAGTCGCAAGTGCTCGCATCTGTCCCCAGTGTTGCCAGCTCATTCAAGATTGATGTGCCTGGGCCGGAAGTGGGGACCATCCGGCAGGACCGTTTCGGCGCGATTTATGGGGTGCTTGGCGAGAAAGCTCCGATGATTCCCGTCCATATTCATTTGGCCTCGACGCTGAACACAAAGACAGACTACAACTTTGATATCATTGAGCAGTCCTTTCTTTCTCCGCTACTTTTGAACCTGGGTATAGTTTCCACGCTAAGTGGCACCGAGAGAAGCCTGGGACCCTCGACGCTGAGTCTACGGGGAAGTATCCATTTGAAAGATGGCGAGACCGTCAAGATTGAGGATGTTGCCTCCGGAGAAATCAACACGGCGGGAGTTGCGGGGGCGTCGGTTTCCACCCCGTTGAACTATCTTCTGGACGGCGGCTTCCACGATTTGGGCATTCAGGGAATCGACCTCACAATTGTGTCAACGGATGAAAAGCGTGTCGCAACCCTTGAGCAGGTGTGGAGCACCCAATCGCAGGTGCGGCCCGGCGACCATATTGAAGTGACCGGTTTGTTGCGGACGCCTTCGGGTGGGACAGTGATTGAAAAAATACCAATCGACATTCCAGAAAGTGTTAATGATAAGGGACTCTCGCTGGTTGTCGGAAGCGGCGCGAGCTTGAACGAGCTTCAGAACCGCCTGACTCCTTTCGGTGCAACGCCGCGCGACTTGCACCAACTGGTGCGAGCTTTGAACCGGATGCGCAGAAACAACAGAGTCTATGCGCTCCTGATGACTCCGCAGCGTTCCCTCACTTTGCAGGGGGAAGACTACCCATCGCCTCCACCCTCGTTGGTACAAACTTTTTTGGCCGATCCGGCCGTCTCCAGCAACGTGATTTACGGCGCAGCTTCGGTGATCGGGGACTTTCAGACAAAGCCGACTCAGTATACGATTCAAGGTGAAAAAACCCTGTATTTGAAAGTGGAAAACCTGGAGAACTGACGGGGCCTTGTCTCAGTCGCGGGCATAATGAAGCTTAGAATCCATTCGAAGAGCGTGTTCATGAAACCTGTCACGAAGCTTTTCCTGCTTTTTCTGGCCGTCGCCTTTGCGGCCCCGTTTCCACTCACGGGCGTTGAGACGTCAATTTGGCAAATTAGTGACTTTAAAGAGTTTCTTCAAGGCAGGCTGATGGGAATTTCCATTAGCAAAGATGGCCA
>JAJYJL010000597.1 GCA_021789565.1 Acidobacteriota bacterium | reverse complement strand
GAAAGCCATCCAGACCAGGCCGACGACGAGAAGGGCATCGATGCCGCTGGTGGCGCGGTGGGAAAATTCAATCAAGGTAGCGATTTGTTCGGCATGTGGAATCACCACACCCTGGCAGAGCGGCCAGTGCTCGCCGCATCCCGCTCCGGAACCGGTGGCGCGCACCACCGCCCCCCACAATATCACCAGGACGTTGTAACCCAGCACCATCCAGGAATAAGCGGCAAACCGGCCCGGCCGGCGCACTCCACTGTTCTGAGCCATAAGGGGGAATGGTAACACATGGAGGGGTGTGGACGCGCACACGCCCGCAGGGAGGCAATGGTCCCTGTTGCGTCATCAGCACACCCCGCCGGACCGCCTGCGCTCAGGCGCGGCGGAAGTCGATGCGGGCTTTGGAGATGGGTGTGCCGATCACTTCAATGCGCTTCAGGTCGCGGGTGCCGATTCCAAGACTTTCGGCCAGCTTCAGCGTGCTGTCGCATTTTTCAAACGGAGCGGTCCCGTGGCCGGCCATGGGATCGAATCCCATCAGGGCGGTGGCCACGGCGTCGGTGGTCACGGGATTGGCCCCCGCCACCAGCACTCCCGCGTGCACGGGGCGGCAGCGTCGGATCCACGGCCCTTCCCCGCCCGCGCAAAATTGGAATCGATTCAACCAGGTTGTACCGAACCTCGACGACAGCAGAAACGGGAAGAATAATGCGTATAGTTATTTAAGGGACAGTACACTAATGATCCACCGCCCAGAAACGCTCGCCGTAAGAAGTCTCGTCGGTTCCTGCTCATGTTCAATCTCCTTAATCTGCAGTTTTCGCGGTTCGTGTCTCTACTTTGGACTGCGTTCCTCTTCGAGCCCGCCAGCCGGAGGCTTCTGCCATTCTTGCTGAACGGACGGCGGCAACTTTTCCATGTGGCTAAGGAAAGTGGTGAGCGTCCAAACCTGCCGGTCGCTGAGAACGCTTCCCCACGCCGGCATCCCTGTCCAGCGAACTCCGTGCTTGATGATGTAGTAATTCTGGTTCTCCGACATGTCCGGCGCATCCTCCATGAACTGGGGCACGGGTGGATAGAACGGATGCCCGAAAGCTTTTTCAGGATGGTCCGGCGCGCCGTGGCAAATGGCGCAGTGAGTTTTGTACAGCTTCATGCCTGCCGTCAGGTTCGCTTCGCTGGCCTCGACGGGGTTCTTTTCTTCCGGCGCGCGGCGGTCCACAGAAGCGTCAAGAAAATGCATTGCCCATCGCGACTCAATGCTTGAAGGCGCCATGTCGCAGCGCATATTGAGGTAACCCATCTTTAAGTAAAGAAAAATCCCGAAACCAGCAACAAAGGCTGTGACCAGAACCCCGGACAGAAAGTATTTCATTTGAACCTCCTCGATTGGCTGGGTGGCGCTCCGCATGGTGGCTCCCGCGCCGTGCTTGCTATACGCAGCAAACGCAGGCCGTCCGCCTGAGGACACCACGGTTGTAGTCGTGTTACTAATGGAGGATACTTGTGCGGCTGCCTGGCCCGCACAAAGGAGACGAGAGGCAAGTTCTAAATGCGCAGGAGGGATTCTTTTCGGCAGACGTCCCTGCCGCTAATAAACCTCGGCGGGCCGTAAGATGACTGCGGAGGGACTATTGCAAAGCTGCGGACTGGAAACAAAAAAGCAGCAAACGTAATCATCTTTGCGATGTGACTTTGAAAAGCAACGCTCCCCTGCAGCTTATCAGAACCCAGAAATGAAGTGGAAGAGTGGCCGTGCTTTGCGCACCCGCGATGCGAGGAGTGTTCATTGTGCGCGAAGCCAGGATGCTGGGCGCATTGTCCTGTGATTTGGTGGTCCGCCTGTTCCGGGCAGATCCCGGCCTGGCAGAGCGAAAAACATACAATGGAGTAAAGCGGCGTAAGGTTCAGGGCTGCAGCCAGCGTAAGAACCAAAGCAAGACGCGTTCTTCCTGCCCACCCCATAATTTAACCCCCACGTAAATCTGCTTAACTCTACAGCACAGGTGGGGTTAAATCAAGTTCTGGAATGGAATGGGCGCCACTGCCACGGCATGCGATGTGGGTGGAGAACTTGCCGGTGGCCAAAGAGTGGCTGAGTCGCTGCGCTCACGCCCGGCGGAAGTCGATGCGGGCTTTGGAGATGGGTGTACCGATCACTTCAATGCGCTTCAGGTCGCGGGTGCCGATGCCAAGACTTTCGGCCAGCTTCAGCGTGCTGTCGCATTTTTCAAACGGAGCGGTCCCGTGGCCGGCCATGGGATCGAATCCCATCAGCGCGGTGGCCACGGCGTCGGTGGTCACGGGATTGGTCCCCGCCACCAGCACTCCCGCGTGCACGGGGCGGCAGCGCCGGATCCACGGACCTTCCCCGCCCGCAACAGTGTGGATGCCGTCAATGATGGCCAGATGGATGGGGCGCGCATGCACAAGATCGGCCACGATGCGCGGGACGCGGTAACCGGGAACGCGGGGCGAGTTCGGGTCATTTTCCGGCAGCGCCGTTTTGGACGGCTGGCGAGCGCCGTCGTGCAGGGTGCCGCCGCGCGAACCTTTGACCACATCGGAAGGCTTGTCGATGCCGGCGCCATCCCCGTACATGGTGCAGGGGGTGATGCCGAAAGAGTTCTTCATGGAAAGCGTAACGCCCGCCGTGGCGTGTTCCTTCAGCTTGGCGAGAGAAACGTAAACGTCGACATCGCTATAGACAGGGTTCAAATCGTAAGCGCGAAACATCAGGCCCCCCCCGGGTACCCAGAGCCGTTTGTAGGTTCCGCCCGGGCCGCCGTAGTTGGTGTCCACAAAATCCACCCGCGGCGCGGCGCTTGCGAAGTCGCGCGGGTTCCAGCCGGCGTCAGACATAAATTGCTGGAGGGAGTGCGAGGGGCTCAGCGAGCTTTCCACCAGGATGATCCTTCGGGCGCCGGCCTGCCCCAGCAGATAGACCGTGTTCCCGATCACTTCGGGATGGACCCAGTGAGTCATGCCAATGGGCATGCCCTGAACAAGATCGTTGGTATGGCCGGTCATGTTGATCTTGACGGCCACCGTCTTGCCGCGCACGATGCGCTGCAGGCCGCCCACCTGGTCAAACAGCCTGGCCAGCGTCGGGCGCACCTGGGGCCCGTATTCCAGGCACTTTGCCACCGCAACCGGAGGCGCCGGCGTGGCGGCTCCAAACCCCTGACGCGGAGCCAGAGCCAGCCCGGCAAGCCCTGCCCCAAAACCCTGGATAAATTCCCGGCGATTGACGTGGACGTCCATTGTGCACCCCCAACACAGAAGTTAATTCGTTATGCCGATGGTATGACAATTCCGGACCAAGCGCAACGGGGAACCGGCGCCGGGGCAGAGGCATCTTTCAGCAGGCGTCATGTGGGGGGGATTGACCAAGGGAAGGTTTGCCGGGGCAGACGGCTGCCTGCCCCGGCGCGGAAGAGGAAACGGGTCAGTAGCTGGGCATGGAGGGATCGACATCACGCGCCCATGCCAGCACGCCGCCCTTCAGGTTATGGATTCTGCGGAAGCCGGCCTTCATCAGGAATTCCACAGCCTTGGCGCTGCGCACGCCGGAGCGGCAGTGCACAACAATCTCATCCGCGGAGTTGAGTTCATGCATGCGCTTGGGAACCTCGCCCAGCGGAATCAGCTTGGCGCCCGGAATATTGCAGATTTCATATTCGTGCGGCTCGCGAACATCCACCAGGACAAAAGGCTTGCTCTCGTCCATCATCTTTTTCACTTCTGTCGCCGTAATTTCCGGCACTTGGGTCTCAGGCACGTGTTCTTCTCCTCGGATTCCACAAAATTCTTCGTAATCAATCAGCTTGGTAATGGTTGGATGCGTTCCGCACACCGGGCACTCCGGATTCTTGCGCAGTTTCAGCTCCCGGAACTTCAAGTGGAGCGCATCAAAGAGCAGCAGGCGGCCGATCAGCGGATCGCCCTTGCCGAGAATCAGCTTGATGGTTTCGAGCGCCTGCAAGGAGCCTACGATGCCCGGCAGCACACCCAGCACGCCACCCTCGGCGCAGCTCGGGACCAGCCCCGGCGGAGGCGGTTCCGGATAGAGGCAGCGGTAGCACGGGCCTTCGGCAGCATAGAAAACGGAAGCCTGCCCCTCAAATCTAAAGATGCTTCCATAGACGTTAGGTTTGCCCAGCAGCACGCAGGCGTCATTCACCAGGTAGCGCGTGGGGAAGTTGTCCGTGCCGTCGGCGACAATATCATAATCGCGAAAGATGTCGAGCGCGTTCTCGGAATTGAGCCGCGTTTCGTACGGAATCACTTCCACGTTGGGATTGATGTCGCGGATGGTGTCCCGCGCCGAGTCCAGTTTGGACCGCCCCACGTCATCCGTATAATGAATAACCTGCCGCTGCAGGTTGGTGAAGTCGACCACGTCAAAGTCCACAATGCCCAGCGTTCCCACGCCCGCCGCAGCCAGATAAAGCGCCAGAGGCGTGCCCAGGCCGCCCGCGCCAATGCAGAGGACCCTGGCCTGCTTCAGCTTCAACTGGCCTTCCATGGCCACTTCCGGCATAATCAGGTGCCGGCTGTATCGAAGGATCTCGTCGTTACTGAGTTGCTCCCTTGGAGCCGATGTTAGTATTGACATTTTTTCCTCTTTGGCTGTCATATCCTTAAAATTCCTGAACCATGCAATACCCGCCCCATCGGGGGCCGGAATTACCCATCTTTGCTGCTTTTTCTTTAGATTTCCTGGCCGTGGGGGGATGTGCCCGGAACCCCGTTCTTGCGGGATCCAGGCTAGCTACAGATACAGCGGATCATGGAACCACCGGCAATGGAGGGAACGATGCTGATCACATCAGTTTCAGACAGCGGGGTCTGGTCCTTCTGAAGAAAGCGGATATCTTCGTCGTTGACGTATACATTCACAAAACTGCGAAGCTTGCCATCTTCATTGTAAAGGTGCTTGCGCAGATCAACGTATTGCGAAGTTAAGCCCGACAGCGCCTCGCCGACGGTCTTCGCGTCAATTTCCACCGAATCCTTCTTCCCCGTGTACTGCCGCAGAGGTGTGGGGATCACCACTTTTACAAGCATTCTTTCTCCTCGATTCATCATAGGGGACCGGAACCAACCATTATACACTAAAAAGTCCACTATATGTCCTTGGATGAACATAGTGGGCTAAAGTTTCAGCGGCTCAGGGTCAAAATGCGCACGATCTTCCGATAGGACCCAGGAGGTCATTTCAGCGGCCTCGCCACGCTCAACCGAAAGAATAACATAAGAATACCATGGCCAGGCATGGTCACGATCATAATTCGACGGCCGGGCCGGATGGTCCGGATGCGAGTGGTAGTAACCCAGGACGTCCAGCCCGCGGCGGCGGGCTTCCTTCTCAACCCGCAGTTGTTGCAGCGGATCAATCAGGAACCGGTTCTTTTCGGACTCGCGGTCGGGGTCTTCCAGCGGCAACAGTTCCTGCGCCCGCGCAGGGTCTAGGCGTAAATTCTTCAAGGGCACTACTTCTGAAACTTCCTTGGCGGCGCCGTCGGCGCGGCCCAGCAGCATCCCGCAGCATTCGCTGGGGTATTCCCGCCTGCCGTGCGAACGGATGCTCTCCAGATGTTCGGCCTTCAGTTGTATGGCCATTCGGTCCCCTTGCATGGATGAAAAAAGCGCCAGGTTCGCCCGCCTTATTCATGATGGGGCAGGGCTCCGCCAAAGGGCACGAGTCTTGTGAAAGGCACGACTTCAGTCGTGCCGTTTGGGCGCTACAAGAACTCCTATTGGGGCTTCAGCCCCTGAGCGGAACGCTCATGGCGCCGGAACTTTCAGCGGCTGAAGCCGCCTGCTTCGAACCGCCTCTGCGGCACGACTGAAGTCGTGCCCCTTCT
>JAJYJL010000596.1 GCA_021789565.1 Acidobacteriota bacterium | reverse complement strand
GAAACAACTTCCCGGCAGACTCTGGTGACGCACCCAGATAGCAGGCACAGCAACCGCGCAACATCTCTAAACGCATTCTTGAGGGCGACTTTTAAAGGCTGGAATCTACTGCTGGAACACGATTGACTTTAAGTGCGAAAGCGGCTCGGAAAAATCGAAGACCTCGTCGCTTGACGGATTATATTTGTCGGTAATGCCCAGAAAGCGGGCTTCGGCAGGCTGGTTGGTTGGCATCAGGTACTTGCCTTGTTCAACGTGGCCGTTCGCAAGCGTCAGCTTAATTTCACCATTCTGAAAATCCACACGGGCAATCTTGGAAAAATCCTGAACATCGGCCGCGCCGCCATCCAGCAACAATGGAATCGACGTGACGGCGGAAACAGCCACCAGCAGCGATCCGCGGCCGCCGGGGGGATAGTAGTCGATGTAGGCGTCAAAAACCTGCGTGGTCTTGCCGCTTGTGTCTGTCACGCTGGCTGTATAGCCGAAGCGCTTCCAGAGGTCCACAATGCCTTGCCTTTGGAGGGGAGAACTGGTGATAACAGTGTAAGGCAAGCTGCCCCTGGAAAGTTGGACCTTCTCCACTCGCATGTCCGGCAAATCAAAGTGTTTGTATAAGAGAATCGAGGAATCCTGATGGATCACAATGGCGTTGCTCTGAATCACGCGCTGGCGGCCGTCCGCCGTTGCCTGATAGATCGTGTCTGCGGTTAGCGGGAGAGCAAACGCCCAAAAGGCAAGCAGAATAAGGGTTATGGAGCAGCGTGTTTTCAGCATGAGAAAGGCCCCGCCCTTCATTATGAAGACGGGGCCTTGAATCTCCTCAATAAGGCTGCGGGGACTGCTACTTTTTCTTCTTCTGGTATTGCGTCGTAACAGAACCCTGGATCGTCTGAATCATTGCTTTCGCAGCAGCGGCATTCGGCCCGTTGGGATCAAGAGCCAGATATTGCTGGAAGGCTTCGACGGTCCCATCCGGTGCTTTGACCTTGCCATCCGGGGTCATAGTCGCCTTACCCATCAACGCCTGGCCCTCCAGATAGTAAGCCTCGGCGTTCTTGGGATCCAGGCTGATAACCTTTTTGAAGGCCGTCAGGGCTTCGTCCATCTTCCCGAGGTTGTACATAATTGCTCCGATATTGAAGTAATACCGGCTGGCATTTGTAGGATCAAGCGAGGCCGCTTTCTCGAACTCCGCCTGGGCTTCTGGAAGCTTTCCTGTGGAAGCATACACGCTGCCCAGGTTGTTGTGCAGGGCGGCGTCGTCGGGCGTCAACTGGAGAGCCTTTTGATAGGTTGCGACAGCCTGATCATAGTCCTTCGCCTTGGAGTAGGAGTCCGCCAAACGGGACAGGACCACTGGAATATTCTTCTCCTTTGCCAGCGGCAGGGCCTGCGCAAACATAGCGGCGGCCTCCTTATATTGGCCCTGATTATACAGTGCAGTTCCTTGGTCAAAAAACTGCTTGAGCCCGGTAAATTGTTTTTCCTGTTTGACCTGCTCCGCTGCCTGCTTGGCCATTTCAGGATTCTTCTTCATTTCTTCCTGACGTTCCTGCTGCTGCTTGGCCATCTCTTTGGGAAGATTAAAATCCACATTCGTGGGATCGCCAAGGCCAATATGCTTTTCAATGTAGAAGAGAGTCTGTCCGGTTGGACTCTGCAAAGTGACCTTGTAATTCCCGATCGGCAGGCCGATGTAAACAAAGTCACCCTTCTTGCCTGTCTTGGTGTGATAAGTTCCTTTGATGTCCTGCCGTTCAATCAGGATGATGCACTTGGCACAAGGCTGGCCGTCCTGCTGGATGGCTTTCCCTTCCACACCGCCGGTCTGGGCATAGGATGGGATGGCCATCCCCAACGCCGCGAAAGCAAAAGCCATAACCAGAATCTTCCGCGTTGACATAAACTTCATAAGATCCTCCTCAACTCATACTCGCCAAAATTTATTTTAACTGTAACTATTTCCCGGCTCAACTTAATCATGGCCTCCGCTTCGCCCGAAAATCTCAACTCGCGCTGGATGCTTGCGGAGTGTATCGCGGGCGAACTTCATAGGCAATGGGATCATCAAGACCGGCTTCCTCAAAAGCACGCAGGCGAAGGGCGCAACTGTCGCAAACTCCGCACGCCACGTCTTCCCGCTGATAGCAACTCCACGTAAGCCTCAGCGGTGCCGCAAGTTCAACCCCTTTTCGCACAATCTCACTCTTGCGCATGTGGATGACCGGCGTCACGATTTCGATATTCGTTTCCGGCTTCGTTCCCACATCAATCACGCGGTTAAATGCCTCGTAATATTCGGGCCGGCAGTCCGGGTAACCGGAGCTGTCTTCTGCCACCGCGCCAATAAAAATCTTCCGCGCGCCGAGTACTTCCCCCCAGGAAACCGCAACCGAAAGCAAATGCGCATTTCGGAACGGTACGTAACTGGAAGGAATGCCCCTGCGGTCCAGGTTCGCAATCTCAACGGAGATATTCGGGTCGGTCAGGCTTGAGCCTCCGATCTGTCGAAGGTGCTCCAACCGGCACACCATGCGATGTTCTGCGTGATAGAAATCTGCAATCTCGTTGAAAGATTGCAGTTCCCTGCCTTCCGTCCGTTGGCCATAAGCTACATGCAACATCGCCAGGCGATAGTCAAGGTTAGCAATTGCGGCTGTCACGCAGCTGTCCATCCCGCCGCTTGCCAGCACCACAGCAAGAGGGCGTTCAGATCGTGTCTGCGCTTTATTTGCCAAGGGGTCTTCCACTTTACTCAATAACCGATCAAACTGCTCGGGCGCCGGACCCGCAAAACCCTATCTTAGACCCCCCGTGTTTCAGGGTCCCAGATAAATTTATGGATTTGGAGGCCGACACGGACTTCCAGGTTATCCCGCAGAATCCATTCGGCGAGCTGGCGTGGAGGCATCTTGCCAAAAACAGGCGAAAGGAGAATCTCATCTACCCTGCCCGCAATGCCGTGCGTTTCCATGAAATCACGCGCGTAGAGATAATCCTTCTCATCGAGAACAACGAATTTGACCTGATCTTTTCGCTCCAGAACGTCCAGGTTTGCCAGATTGAACCGGCCACTTTCACCGCTTCCCGGGCACTTTACATCCACGATCTTCACGACTTCTCTCGCAAGGTCGCCCACATACCGTTCACCGCTTGTCTCGATCAAGACCCGATAGCCTTCGGCAAGCAGGCTATCCGCAAGCGCAATGATTTCCTTCTGCATCAGGGGTTCTCCACCGGTCAGTTCCACCAGCTTGCCACCCAATGCACGAACCCGCTCTAAAACTTGTCCCGGCGTCATCTTCTGCCCTCCGTGGAAGGCGTAAGCCGTATCACACCAATGGCAACGAAGATTGCACCCCGTCAGGCGGACAAAGACACACGGCAACCCTGCAAAAGAGGATTCACCCTGAATGGATTTAAAGATCTCTGTTATGACCATGGACCTTAACAGGCGCTGAAGCCTTATCTTACTCCATTTTTCGTTCACGCAGCGCAGGCTGTCAGCCACATCGTATCTGTGTAAATTCCACTCTCGCGCTTGAAAAGGCGATGCCGGAAACACAGTCCATGCCACCGTGTCTGAAAGGTATCCCAAGAGGAAAAGCGATATCGCCCGGACAATTCCCTTACCGCGGGGGAGGAGCAGTTGAGGGAGGCGTCGGTTTGCCGTCAATCGTAAACGGCTCCATCAGCTCAGAGCGGGTGCCATCTGGATCAAAAAGGTTAGCCTGGCGCTGACGGTTGTGTCCCACGTGGATTTCGATCGGGCGGGTATAGTTCACAGCCGCGGCGCGGGCTTTCAGCGTGGCCACCGCCCTGGCAATATCAGGTGTCGTCAACGAAATATGATTATCGCCGCCGCGCTTGTCCTGAGGGGGCAACCGCTTGTATAGCATCAGCTCGACGTAATCCTTACCGTCGGGCACGCGCAGGTCAACCCAGCTCAGCGTAACGCCATCCGAGCTGCCGCGCCAGAATTCCCTAAAACCGAGAATGTCACTGTAAAACGCTTTGGACCTCTCAAGTTCCCCTACCGTAAACCCAATGTGCATGATGTGGTCCGAAATGCGCGTGGCCGGCATGTCTTTACCTCTGTCCCTCATGGCCCAGCCGCCGGGCTGATACTCCACAAACTCCACCGTGTGTCCGTCGGGGTCTCTGACGGTAAAATTCTCGTCGCCAGTTCTTCCCTTGCTGACCTTGGCCGGTGCATGGATGCCGCGTGAGATCAGATATCGCCTCAACTGCTCCGCATTATCAGTGTAAAAGGCAATGTGGTTCAGCATCCCGTCGCCTTTGGGGGGTTCGGCAAACAGCTCCAGATATTGGTAATCGTTGATTTTGATAAACGCTGTGCGAGCCGTGCCGTCAGCATTCTTCAGCTCGTAAGGTTCGGCAAATCCAAGAAAGTCCTTGTAGTAGGCAAGAGTCCTGGAAAGGTTGCTCACATAAAAGGCCATGTGCGCGACGCCCAGAATCTTCGGCCGCAATACCGCGGCTTTTGCGCCAGGCGACACGACAACCAGGCAGTAAACCAGCAGCCACAGAACCCTTCTTTTCATCTATACCTCCCCGACGTTCCACCTCGCCCGAAGTCACACGGGGCGCGCCCATTAGGCCTGATGATGCACACAATCTTGGTAACGAAGGCAATTTCCTGTCGCGGTGGAATATACCTCCATCGACCTCTTCATGCAAAGGTCCCGGGAGAGTCCTGCAACAGTAAGGCACGCCAGCCAAACCACCGCTCAAGGACTGAGAAAAGCAGTGACACTCTATACTATTTATTGTCGGCGAAAGGGAAACGGATATGGGGCCCTTGGCCTGAATCGGCAGCCCCTCCGCGTCACGGCGAGATCGCAATTGGGCAAGCGAGTCTCGCGCGGGGAACGGCCTCATTGGCATGCGGAATCGTTCGCCAGAGTAGCGGATTGCCGGATTAAACAATCTGGACTTCGCAGTTGGTCACAAGCGACTTGAACTTTTTTGCGTCGTCCTCGGTTCCGACGACGGCAGCATAGTGCATGGGAACTGCAATCTTGGGATTGAGGGTCTGCGCCGCCTTAGCCGCCTCCTCGACCGTCATCACATAAGTGCCTGACACGGGCAACAACGCGATGTCACACCGGATGGATTTCATTTCTGGAATGAAATCCGTATCGCCGGCGTAATACACGCGCGTTCCATCCATTTCAAAGACAAAGCCCACACCCTTTGCATCCTTTGGATGGAAGGGCTTCCCAGGCTCCCGAAATTTGTTGACGTTGTACGCTGGGACTGCCTCAATCGCTATACCGCTGACATTCAGCTTCATGCCAGGCTCGGCAAAATGCTTTTCCTTTGCTTTGACCTTCTGCAAACCGCCTTTGCACGCCGGGCTCGCAACTATGACTGTTTCAGACGAGCAGACTTTGTTGAGGTCATCAACGCTCAGATGATCAAAGTGTTCGTGGCTCAGCAGCACGATGTCCGCACGGTCATCGTGGGACACCTTAAACGGGTCGGTATAAATCACCTTCGACCCTGCAACTCTGAAAGTGTCGTGCGCGATTCGGGTGAATTCAAGGTTCAGAAGTTTCATTGCAATCCCTCCTGTGCAAGATGCCCGCCGTTAGCTTCCGTCGCCGATGCGGCTCCGTCAGAAGTGAACAGTTAAGAATATCAAAAAAAGGATTCACCGACGCAGTGAGATCGGGCCCGGCGTGCCCGGCATTTCACGTTGAACAAGCTCAATGCCATGCATTCATTAGTTCCCTGTAAGAAACCGATGCTATTTGTCGAAAAGGGAGAAATACTTGCGTCCAAAGCCTGAAATGCCCTTTGCAGAACGTGCATGCCAGCGCTACAGTCAGCAAGCGG
>JAJYJL010000595.1 GCA_021789565.1 Acidobacteriota bacterium | reverse complement strand
GGTCGCCGGGCCGTACGACTTGTTCATATTTGATCTCGCGCACAACTGCGAGCTCATCCTCCGGGCCTGTGCTTGACGATATGATGACGTTGCCCCTGTAACCACCCTTCACACCGTAGAAAATTACGTTCTCCTGCAGCACGTCATCTTCCTGGAAAGCAACCTGCCGGGACTCGAAAACGTGAATGCGGCGGATGGCGAGGGTTCCCAGCAAGAGCTTACGAAACGACTTGAAATAGGGACCGTTGCAGAAACTTCGTGGTGTTATAGCGACGAGTTCGCCCCCATCAGCAAGCAGCTTGAGGACAATTGCCAAAAACCCCGTGTACAGGTTAGCCGTCTCAACTCCGAGCTCCCGCAGGATCATCCGCGTTTCAGAATCGCCGCTGATCTTTTTGTAAGGCGGATTGAGGATGGCGCAGTTGAATCGCTCGACTGGTTCGAACATCTCCTGCCGCAATTTGCGCGCGGCATCCTCAATGAAATCCCGGGTTACGAGGCGAGACTCAAAGCCGACGTTCTCGCTCTCACAAGCCTTCCGGCACTGATCGAGCGTAGCATGGAGATATTCGACGAGCGTCGGGTCAATCTCATAAGCGGTCGCGTCTATGCTTTGCGGCTTGTGAGCGCGACAGCACACCTCGGCGACGAACGCCGCCGTCAGTGAACCAACGCCCGCGCCCGCATCAAGCAATGTGAGCTTGTCAGCCTCTGCCCTAAACATTGATGCCATTAAATGCGCCGTCGCTGGCGGCGTCATAAACTGCCCCAGCTCTGAGCGACGCTCAGGATCCAATTTGCGGTTCGCGTCTAGACGAAAGAAATCAATAGCGTCAACCAGCACAGCAGGTCCTTCCTATTCTGTCCAATTGTAGTATCGCACTGATGCGCTGTAAATGAAGGCCATCATAATCGGCAAACGTAGTAGGCAACCACGGTCAGAGTCTTTTTAGCCGTGGGCCTATCGGATGCGTCGTGGCTGACGGCCTTGGGGTGCAGCTCAGTACCAATTCTAATCGGCTGTCTGACGGCATTGCTTTATCCAAAGCATCAGCGGGCTTCGAGCTGGTAGCCACAGTCAGTGCTCTCGTGACTGTGGGTTCGTCAAATTCAAAGGCCCACGGTCGGAAATTCACTGACCGTGGCTACGCCCTGCATCTCTCCTCCCTGCCTCAAAAAGCAATGGTAAAGTAGCAAGCCGGGGCGTAAACCTACGGGCATGAACCCTTTTGAAAAACTGGCGCGGGATGCGCGGGTGACGGTGCGGCGGCCCGGCAAATGCTGAAGGCCGCGCGGTGGTTTACTGGATGCAGCGCGCGCAGCGGAAATGGCAGCCACCGGCTGGATGCACGGCTATCTGCGAATGTACTGGGCCAAGAAGATTCTGGAGTGGACACGCACCGCCAAAGAGGCCTTCGCCATTGCCGTCCGCCTGAACGACCGCTATGAACTCGACGGGCGCGACCCGAACGGCTACGCGGGCATCGCCTGGGCCATTACCGGCAAGCATGACCGCGCCTGGGGCCCCGAACGACCGGTCTACGGAAAGGTTCGCTATATGTCCTTCGCCAGCACCTCCCGCAAATTCAACAGTAAGGCCTACATCGCCTGGGTCAACCGTCTGATTTGACGGTTGTTGCCTGCCTACAGGTGTTGCGGTAAACCAAAGCGATCACACTGAGTGACATTTGCATTGACATATGGCATGACATAAATTTAACATGTCAATTAGAATGAGGAAATTATAAGTGACACATAAAAGGACATACAGGAAGTCACATCCGTGGATCACTTTCCAGGTTGACCTCAGGAAAGCGCCCCCGGATTTCTGGATAATGCTGGGCGAATGCCACTCAAAATGCGAGCACCTTGCAGGGGTCCCGCTTTCCCCGGAGATTAACAGATATATGCATCAAGTCTACCTGGCCAAAGGGGTGGCTGCGACCACCGCCATCGAGGGGAATACGCTTTCTGAGAAACAAGTCCTTGAACATATTGAGGGAACCCTTAAGTTGGCTCCATCCCAGGAATATCTGAAGAAGGAAATCGACAACATCATCGAAGGATGCAACCTCGTACTGGGGGAAATCGAGGCCGGAACTCAGCCCCCAATTGATGTCGAAAGAATAAAGAGGCTTAACAAGATCGCCTTGAAGGGATTGGCCCTCGCCGATTCCGAAGCAGCTCCCGGCGAAATTCGAAGACACAGCGTTGGTGCAGGCAGGTATCGCGGCGCTCCCGCCAGAGATTGTGAATTCTTGCTGGAAAGGTTGACCGAGTGGCTCAACGGTCCTGATTTCGTTGGCAAGCCCGGGACTGAAATCATGTTCTCCATCCTGAAAGCCGTCCTGGCCCATATATACATAGCCTGGATCCACCCGTTCGGCGACGGAAATGGCCGTACGGCACGCCTGCTGGAGGTGCAAATTCTCCTTTCATCGGAGGTCCCTTCACCGGCAGCACAGCTCCTCAGCAATCACTACAACCGGACCCGTAGCGAGTATTACCGGCACCTGGATATAGCCAGGACTGACCTCATCGCATTCCTCTCGTATGCCATTCAGGGGTTCCGCGACGAACTAAGAGAACAGATTTCGACGGTGAGAGATCAGCAGTTAGAAATCGCCTGGATTAACCATGTTCATAAGTTGTTTCTAGGGCTTAAAGGCTTTCCGCACGATCGGCGTAAACGGCTGGCCTTGGACTTGTCCACCTCTGAGGAGCCGGTTCCATTCAACAGATTGACTGCCTTGTCCGCCCGGGTTGCACTTGACTACAAGGATAGGACCTACCGAACTCTTCTGCGAGACGTAAGAGCGTTGGAGAAAATGAACCTCATCAAGCGTAATGAGGACGGACGATGGGAAGCCAGGAGAGAGACGATACTCTCTTTCCTGCCCGTGCGGGCCGACAACCATATCGCTTGATGACACCCAATATAGAACCATCTGGCAAAGCCTGTGGACTAATCGGCTCGTCTCAAGTATGATTCTTCCATATTCCTGTCTGGGGCAGGACATTCTTTGTTGGGGGCAAACCATGAGCATGTCTTTGGGACAAAACGTTCCGGCTGAGGGAACGCATGCGGCTGTGACGCCGGATAAGATCATGCAAATCGGTCTTGGTTTCTGGGGATCGAAAACGCTTTTGAGCGCGGTTGAACTGGGCGTGTTTACGTACCTTGCCCAGAAACCGCTTACCTGCGACGAACTGGCCCAGGCGGCGGGATTGCACTCTCGCAGCGCCCGGGACTTTTTCGACGCACTGGTGGCGATGGGCATGCTGAACCGGCAGCAGGGGCGGTATTCCAACACGCACGAGTCCAACATTTTTCTCGACCGGAACAAGCCCAGCTATATCGGCGGAATGCTGGAAATGGCCAACACCCGGCTTTATGGTCATTGGGGCGGGCTGACGGAAGGATTGAGGACCGGTCTACCTCAGAATGAGGGAAAAGGGACCGGCGAAGAAAACTCCTTTAACTTTCTTTACTCTGACCCGCAGCGCCTGCGGACATTTCTCGGTGCGATGACCGGTATCAGCATTCCGGCAGCCATCGCAATCGCACGAAAGTTTCCATGGAAACGGTACAAGACTTTTGTGGACGTCGGCACGGCGCAGGGCGGGCTGCCCACACAGGTGGCGCTGGCGCATGAGCACGTTACTGGAAAGGGTTTCGACCTGCCCATCGTGCAGCCGATTTTCGACGAATATGTGCATTCTTTCGGCCTGCAATCGCGTCTCAGTTTCCAGTCCGGTAACTTCTTTGAAGACCCTCTGCCGGAAACCGACGTGCTGGTGATGGGCCACGTCCTACACGACTGGAACCTGGACGAGAAGATGATGCTGCTCTCGAAGGCCGCAAAGGCCCTGCCCAAGGGCGGCTCGCTGGTTGTCTACGAGGCGCTGATTGATGACGACCGCCGCCACAACGCTTTTGGCCTGCTGATGAGTCTCAACATGCTGATTGAAACTTCCGGAGGATTTGATTACACAGGAGCCGATTGCTGCGGCTGGATGAAGAAAGTGGGCTTCAGCGAAACCCGCGTGGAACACCTGGTCGGGCCGGATTCCATGGTGGTGGGAGTGAAGTAGCTGAAAATTAGACCTTGGAATGCGTGACGCGGACGGCGGGCATGCCGTCGGCTTCATCATAGACTTCAATGTCGTGGAAGATGTTGGGACTTTCTTTCTTGAGGGCCCGGCAGACCTCCACGGCCAGCATGCGAATTTCGGTATCGGCGTGGATACTGCCGCGCTGTTCCAGGAAATGCCGCCAGGCTCGGCCGTTGCCGGTTACAAAGATTTTGGTTTCAGTGGCGTTGGGCAGAATGGACCGGGCTGCCTGCCGCGCCCACTTGCGGCGGTCACGCGGCGCCATCTCCGGCTGCTTTTCCTTAACGTACTGGCTGGTAGCCTCCGCCAGTTCAACGTAGGCCTTGCGGACCAGGTCAATGGTCTCCTGCCACTTGGCGCGTAGCGCTTCATTTTCCTGATAAAGCGGCGGTACCACGTAGCGCGCGTCACCCTCATCCACATAACGCTGCGAAAGCTGGGAATAGCCAAAGCCCGCCCGGTGGCGCACCAGCTCATGCGTGAGCGAACGGCTGATGCCGGTAAACAGCAGGTTCCACACGGCGTGCTCGAGCACGCTGCCATGCTTGGAGGTCAGAATGTTGTCCAGGTATTCCTCGTTGGTCTTGCGCCCTTTTCCAAAGGACATGTAGCAGGTGCGTCCGGCAATCTCCGCCAGGACCTCAGCCGCGGCTTCCGTGTCCGTCGTGAAGTGCATGCCTTCGTCAGCAAGAAAGCGGTCCAGTTCTTCCGACACGACGGCTTGCCGACCCAGGATATAGACTTTGGGTCGCGTGATGTACGGATCGAGCGATGGGTTGGTGGCCAACAGCGTTCTCTGCCCTGCCTATTCTCGTTTTGGGATCTGCTTGATTACCCAGGAGGAAAAGGGCCGTGAACGGCCCCGGTGCTACTTCTCATTCTTGGCCGGAGCGGACTCTGCCTTGTTCTTGCGAAAATTCGCGTACTTCTTCTGGAACCGCTCCACCCTTCCGGCACTGTCAACCAGCTTCTGCTTGCCGGTGAAGAAGGGATGGCAACTCGAACAGATTTCCACGTGCAGCACGGTATCCTTGTAGGTCGAGCGCGTCTGGAACGAACTTCCACAGGCGCAGACAACCTGAACCTCGTGATAATCCGGATGTATTTCGGTTTTCATGGAACTCCTTGCAGGCTGCTTCAAAAGTATTGATTATAACTTTACCGGCCAAAACTTTCAATTGCGAATCTCCGCGAACTGACGGGTTTCGGAAAGCTGCATCTGTTCAATCGCCATGCTTTGAAGGAATTGCCCACGCGTAGGGAGCTGTGACAGGCTGTTTTGCAAGGGGTACGATGTGGATCGAAGTACAGAACCCGGCTTGCTTTTCCACGCTGAAAAATAAATACTTGGAGGAAGGAGATTTGCAGCCGTGAAGTGGGGCAATCCTCAATTGAAGAGGGATTTATGGAAAAGGCAACGTTCGGCGCAGGATGCTTCTGGGGCGTGGAGGCCACTTTCCGCCAGATTAAAGGCGTAACCTCAACAGCGGTTGGATATATGGGGGGAACGCTGAAAAATCCAACTTACCAGGACGTCTGCACAGACAGGACCGGGCATGCGGAGGTTGTGCAGGTGGAATACGACCCTGCCGTGGTTTCATACAACGAACTTCTGAAGGTCTTCTGGCAAGGCCATGATCCCACCACGATGAACCAGCAGGGGCCCGACTTCGGAACCCAGTACCGCTCGGTGATCTTCTTCCACAGCCCGGAACAGGAAGCCGCGGCGCGCGCCTCCAGGGACGGTCTGGAAACAG
>JAJYJL010000594.1 GCA_021789565.1 Acidobacteriota bacterium | reverse complement strand
TCCAGGGCATCCAGCGTGCTCGGGATGACGTCGCAGAATTTAGGAGCCAGTTCGTCCCGCTGCAAAGGACACGCCATGATTCCAACCCCTTCCTCTGGTTGGCTTCTTTGCTGGGCAATAAGAGTCCCCTCCCTAAACCTAAGGGGCGGCGACGATTGAGGCGACCTGGATGGTCTTGCCTTCGAGCTTCCCCTCCACTTTCACCTCCTGCCCGGCAAACTCTTCGGCCTTTTGCTGGTCGCTAAGCCCGTAGACTTTCTTATGTTTCTGGTCAGCGAGGACAAATTTAGCTCCGTTCTTGACACACCCCAGTGTGCACTTTTTGGCGACTGGCATCATGTGCTTCAGGCCACACATGCTGTCGCTGATTTCTCCCACGAACACCTTTGTGCCGGACGGTGCGGCGGGCTTGGGCCGGCCGAAGCTCAATCCGCTGGCTAGTGCAATAGAAAGCGCCAAATACGTTAATTTCTTCATCTTTTCCTCCTGAAATGAGATAAGAGAATATGGGCCAGCTCCCCTGTTATTCAGGGGTGCTCCGCCCATCTACTGTTGTTGAATTCACTGCACATGCTCTTTTCGCAGCGCCGGACATCGCGGCTTCCCGCCGACCACCTGGGCGCAAGATATTTCGCTTGCAAATCGTCCTCTGTGTTGCGCTTCATCTGCTTGGAGACGCGGCAGAGGCCAGCTTGCGGGCCGCGTTTTGCCTGGCCGCAAACCACTTTTGTACCTGCGCGAGTTCAGCAGGCGGCAACAGCCTTCGGGCTTGTTCGATGAACCGATTCTGGGCCGATTGCACGGTGCGATTGTATTCTTGAACCATCGTGTACCACTGCGTGCGCTTGTCGCCTTTCAGGCTCAAAATCGCCGCAGTCCCGTGATTGCAAAGCTGCCCAGTCGATTTGACAGGACAGAAAACCGGGTGCCGCGACGAATCCTGACTCGTGGATGGCTTGGGCGGAATGGGGCAGCATTGACCCAAGACAACGTTCAGGCTGCCTCCTGCAATCACGAGCAACATCACCAGCCCAATCCTACAGATGGCATGACCTGTTCTTTTCCTCATAACTTCCTCCTTATGCTCTGAGTGATTTCTAAAGTTCTGGCCGGATCACTGGCTCTTTGGCTTGGTCGAAAAACCGCTCTTTTCGATTTGCTTTTTGATTTCCGCCAGCGTCACTTGCCGGTCATCGTAGGTCACAACGGCCTGGGCCTTTTTCACACTCACCTCGGCGCTCTTCACTCCCTTCAGTTGTTTCAGGGAACCGGCCACGCCGTTCGCGCACATCTGGCAGCTCATACCGTAAACCTTGACCGTAGCCTTCCTTTCACCCGCGGAGGCGGGGGCAGCCACGGCCAACGCTAAAATACCTACCAGCATCGTCTTCACTATTTTGTCCCTCAAAGTTTCCTCCTCTTCCGGATTCATTGTCCTGACCGCTCTGATTCCTTTCGTATGCCGATGATATCCCCATTGCATATACCTCGCCTCAGCAAGTCGCCCGGAATGTCATGAGCCCCCATAGCCAGTCGATCTTAAACCTCCGCGCGGTGTCGATCCGAAACCCCGCTTGCCTAAGAAGGCGCTCAAAACCATCCATCGAGTAGGTGCGGAAGTGCGCCGTGTCTACCAGCCTCAGAACCCAGTCGCATATCCTGCAAGCCACAAAATCATCGCACCAGTCGGTCACGACGAGCCAGCCACCGGGGCGCAAGACCCTCAAGAACTCCTTGGCGGCCACTAGCGGCTGGCAATAATGGTGGAAGGAGTTAGCGCATACTACTGCATCAAAAGTCGCTGACCTGAATGGCAGAGCTTCCGCCACGCCATTAACCCAACAGGAACCAGCCATTGGGATCTCCTTATTGCGGGCTTGGCGTAACATGGCGAAAGAGACGTCAACGCAGTCAATCCGTAGTGGGACTTGCATCTGTTGCGCCGCCTCCTCAAGCAGGCCAGTCCCGCAGCCGACATCAAGCACGCTTTTTAATTTTCCCCAAGGGACCGCCTCTAAGGTAGCGCGAATAGTCGCGTTGTTATAATGGCGCCACTTTCGCTCGTAGTAGGGAGCATGGCGGGCGTAAGTGCTCAGGACGGCCTTGTAAGTTCTTGCCTCTCTTTGCGCTATCACTTGTTGATCTCCGTGACCCAGCTTGCCTCCTTTCCTGGGATCGCTTCCCAACACCTGTGCGCATCTCACGCAGACTTCTATTTGGCGCGATCGGGAAGTGCTTCTGGGGTCGGTGTCGTCGCGCTATTTCCGCGGCCCTTTCCCCAGATTCCGGCGATTGGCGCGCGCCCACGCGCTGTCCCTCGGTACGGCCTTCATGTCCTGAGACTTTGTCCCGCAGGCGCACTTGCCCTCCATATTGGCTTCTGTCATGCAAGGGCACGATTTCGTTTTCATGCAACTGCACACGTAAACCGTCCGGCTGTTCATCTTCATCTCTTTCGCCGGGCTGCCTTTGGCGGCAGCACTAAAGCCGAAGGGTAAGATCAGCGCGCCGGCCAGCACCAGCGCGGCGGTGGTCATTCTTTTGCTCATGGTCATCACTATCTCCTTTTCATGGGATTTTGATTTCCAGCGTATCTTCGTTCGTTTGATGTTGAGCGGCATCGCGGCGCACAGGAGCTTCATGCCGCACAGCAACTCAACTTTGTCACATCCTTCTTGAATGAGATGGCGGCAATCTTGAACGCTTCCGCCATCGTGGGGTAAACGAATACAGTCCGAATCACGTCGCCCACCGTCATCTTGTTCTGAATTGCCAGCACTCCCAGGTGGATAAGGTCGGGAGCTTCCGGGCCAAGGATGTGCACGCCCAGAATGGTGTAATCCTTCGCATCCACGACCATCTTGATGAGCCCGCGCGTATCGCGAATGGCGCCGGCTTTGGGCACATGCTCGAAGGGGACCACGGTCGTAAGAATCTTTTTCCCGCTGGCGCGCGCCACGCTCTCCTTCATTCCCACGCTCGCCACTCCCGGATCCGTGAAGATTGCGTGGGGGATAGCGTCGAACGCCATCTTGTTATGAGCCTTCAGCAGAGCATTTTCCGCCGCCAAGCCGCCCTCGTAGGCTGCCACCGTGACCAGCATCATCTGGCCCGTCACGTCGCCCGCCGCCCAGACATGGCGCATGTTGCTGCGAAGCTCTTCGTCCACGGCGACCGCGCCTTGCCCGCTGCGCGCCGCGCCGATTTTTTCCAAGCCCAAATTGTCAGTGTTCGGCCGCAGCCCGGTTGCCACCAAAAGCTCGTCACAGGAAAACTCCTCCGGCTTGCCGTCAATCTCCGCCAGGACTTTCTTGAGCATCAAGTTATTCGCGACTCTGCGAACTGAAGCGCCGGTATGGATCTCAATGCTTTCCTCCGAAAGATACTTCTTCAATGCTTCAGAGATTTCCGGCTCTTCCATCGGCGCGATGCGAGGCAGGGCTTCGAGGATCGTGACCTTTGTCCCAAATCGCGCATACATCTGTCCGATCTCGAGTCCAATCGCGCCGCCTCCAATCACCACCATCCTGGCAGGCAACTTATCCAGATCGAGTGATTCCTTATAGGTGATGTATCCGCTCTCTTTGAGGCCAGGGATCGGAGGCGCGACCGGTGAGGCGCCCGTTGCGATAAGGAAGTACTCGGCGCTCACCTGCTTGCCGTCAACCTGGACGCAGTGATCATCCACAAACTGCGCGCGATCCGAAAAGTACTGGATCGCGGGGAAAGCTTCGAGCACATCCAGGTATTTCTGCTTGCGCATCTCGGTGACCAATGCGTTCTTTTGGCCGATGATCTCTTGAAAATTGATGGCGTCCGAGCCGTGCGGCAACCCGGGAAAGAAATTCCGGCCATAGAGATGGTAGCGTCCAGCGGCGTAGAGAAGATTCTTGGTGGGCAGGCAGCCTCGATTGAGACACGTGCCGCCGATGACGCCGGCTTCCGCCACGCCCACCTTTGCGCCTAACTCGGCTGCCCGAATTGCGGCGGCGAAAGCTGCCGAACCCCCGCCGATTACCATTAAATCCAAATCGTGCTTTGCACCACCAAGTCCAAACATACTAACTCCTCTTTCCAGCTCCGCAACCTGCTCCAACCTTATATCCCGTCACTGCTTCGGCAGGCTGGCCTTATATCCGGTGGAATTAATCGCCGCCACCAATTGCTCCGGTTTCACTTTGCTCGGATCGTAATTTACGCTCACCTTGCCGCCCGGCACGTCCACATCCACTTTGCCAACTCCCGTCAGTTCATGGAGCCGCGCTTTGATGGGCACCGCGCAAATGGCGCAGTCCATGCCAGAAACCGGCAGCGTGATCGTCTTGAGCGACGCGGCAGTGGCCACCGTAGTCGCCGCTGCGTTCGCCTGCCGTGCCAGCAGCGGGTACACGCTGAAGCCCACGACCACTACGATCACACCCGTGGCGAAAGCTAGAACGGCTTGCGTCCTTCCCTCGTTGCGCATCCGCGCGGCGAGGGCGTGCAGCTTGCGCTTCTCCCGCCAGTATTGCCACCAAGCGGCTGCCACGCCGGCCACGCCGAGGCTAATAAACCACCAGTGGTAGCGGGCGAAAACGCCCCCGGCAAAACCAAACAAGCCGAAAACCGCCAGAAGCGCGGGTCCAACGCAGCAAACTGACCCCAGCAGCGCCGAAATTAAACCTAAATTTTTGGATTTCATCTTTTCCTCCTCATTCTTTGCCGTTTCGATTTCCCACCGGCCTCGCGCCACATGTCGGCGCACCGAACACCCCCAATGACTTATCCTGTGCTCATCACCGCAACTCGCCGCTTTTCCTGAAAGATGTTGCTCAATCTCTCCCGAAGGCGTAAGCAACCCCGGTGATGACGTGTTTTGACCGCCCCCGGACTCAGGTTGAGCAGTTCCGCCGTCTCCTGATTCGAAAACCCCTCGACATCCCGCAAATGACAAACCGCGCGGCAGGAAAAGGGCAGTGACTCAACGGCCTCCAAGAGTGCTGCCTGCAGCTCTGACTGGGCCAGGGATTCTTCGGGATTGGGTCCCCAATCCGCAAACTCCCGGGGAATCACCTCGCCCTCCTCGGTGACGAAGTCCTCGATCGGAATGGACCGGTCCGAGCGGCGCTTGCGCAGCTTCATCAACCCTTCGTTGATCACGATGCGCGCCAGCCAGGTATAGAAACGCGAGTCCTCGCGGAAGTCGCCAAGGTGCTCAAATGTTTTGAGAAAGCTCTCCTGCAGAACCTCTTCCGCGTCTTCCGGCCTTCCCGTGATGTTGAGAGCCAGGCGATAGATTTTGCGTTCGTAGCGGTTCACCAGCTCCTCAAAGGCCCCAAAATCACCCGCCTTAGCCGCTCGAACCCGGGCCGCGTCGCTGTCAGGCTCGGTCCTTTTCGGCTCTGTTGGCGAACTAATGGCGTGAATCATTCTGCGGCTCCCATGCCTGCTGTCCCTGCGAGCTTTCGCCAACCCCCAAAATTTCCAGCGCGCGCGTCTCATTGAAGACTTCCCCCACAAGTTCTCCGTTTACAATCACCGCCGGGACGCTCGAGATTTTCCAAAGGGCTGCCGCGTCCTGCCCTTCCCGAGTGTCGACGTCCAATTCTCGCAAGTTGAAGCCGAACCGGTCCCGCAGCCCTACCCAAAGCTGTTTTGCGCCGGGGCAGCGGGGACACCAGCTAGCGGTGAGGAGCACAACAGTCCTGGCCATTCCGGGCCTCCTTGATAGCGCGCTCCAAAAGTTCGCGCGGCGGCACACCGAGAAAGCGCTTGCCGTTCCGGTACACCCTGCACTTCAGGCCGTAGTCGGTGCTGGACCGCGCCACGGGATCAATGTCCATCCCATCCACGCGGATCGTCGGCGAACCGAGAAAGCGCAGACGGGCCGCCTCCTTGGCC
>JAJYJL010000593.1 GCA_021789565.1 Acidobacteriota bacterium | reverse complement strand
GGTGATATAGCCGTTTCGGGCCAGCATCACGGCGACCTCCGCCACTTCAGCGGGCTCTCCAAAGCGGCCCACCGGAATGCGTTCCGGAGTAACGTTGGGAACCTGGGCCAGCATGTCGCTCCGCACCAGCGCCGGAGCGAGGGAGTTTACCGTGATGCCCTCCTTCGCCAGCCGTTGCGCGTAAAAGCGCGCCAGTCCGTGCATGCCGGCCTTTGAGGCGGCGTAATGCGGGCCGACCACGCCTCCGACCTGCGCGGCCACCGACGACACATTGATAATGCGTCCCCACTTGCGGGCCCGCATGCCCGGCAGAACGGCCTGCGTCACCAGAAAGCAGGATTTCAGGTTCACCGTGATCACGTCGTCCCAATCCTGCTCGGTGATTTCCTCGATGGGCTGCGGCCGGGAGATGCCCGCGTTGTTGATGAGAATGTCGATGGAACCCATCTGCTTTTTGATTTCGCTCACCAGTCGAGCTACCTCCGGCGCGCGCGAAACGTCCGCCTGAATGGTCACGCACTTGCGCCCGAGGCCGAGTATCTGAGATTCGACTTCCGCGGCTTCTTTCCCGCGGCTCACAAAGTTCACCGCGACGTCAGCACCGGCGACAGCCAGCGCTACAGCAATGGCGCGCCCGATTCCACGGCTCGCTCCCGTGACTAATGCAATTTTTCCTTCAAGATTTTCCATGACAACATGGTACACGCTTTGCGCGGCAAAGCTGCCCGCCTCGGGGTGTCGCTGATTGCGCGGAGCGAGAGCTTTTTGCCGCTGATTCGTTGTCGGCGCTAACGTCCGCAGAGCCCAGGAGTCAGGCTCTGCGCCAGCCACGAAAAAGCAGGGACCAATCCTTACCAGTCGTGAACGCTGCCGTCTTTGCGGCGGGCAAGCGGCAAATATGACCGCCGGTAGGGATATTTTTTGGCCAGTTCCTCGTTGACGTCGGTCCCCAATCCCGGCACGTCTTCAACGTTTATGTAGCCCCCATGAAACACAGGCCCGCCCGGAATCACCTCTCGCGCAACGTCGGGGAAGAAGACCATCTCCTGGATGCCGAAGTTCTGGAGCGCCAGATCGAGGTGCATGCTCGCGGCGTGGGCGGGCGGCCCAACATCGGCAGGCCCATGCCACGCGGTCTTCACCTGCCAGAACTCGGCCAGCGAGGCCAGCTTGCGCGCCGCAGTCAGTCCTCCAATGTGGGTGACGGCGCAGCGCAGGTAATCGATCAGCCGTTCGGTGATGAGCGGCACAAAGTCAAGCGGCGAATGGATGATCTCACCCATGGCGATGGGCGTGGCAGATCGCTGCCGGACGAGGCGCAGGCCGTCTTTGGCTTCCGGCGGCACGGGGTCTTCAAGAAAAAACAGCCGGTAAGGCTCAAGCTCATGCGCCAGGCGCGCGGCTTCAATGGGAGCAAGTTTCTGGTGGACGTCGTGCAGCAGTTCAACCTGGTCGCCCAGCTTCAGCCGCAAACGCTCAAACAATTTCGGAATGGTGCGCAGGTACGGGCCGGGCTCAAACACTTCGGTTGCGGGCAGGTTGGCTTGCTGGTCTACTCTTCCTGCTGTCTCCTCAGAGGCCTTCGTCAGAGAAGTCCCGTAAGTGCCTTCCAGGCCCGGAATCGCCACCTGCGCACGCACGGCCTTGAATCCGCGCTCTAATGCGCGACGTACCGCGTCTTCGGTTTCGTCAAAGTTGTTTCCCGTGGCGTGGGTATAAGCCAGCACTCCTCGCCGGGTGCGCCCGCCGAGAAGCTGGTAAACGGGCATGCCGGCCAGCTTGCCCTTGATGTCCCACAGCGCCAGGTCGATGCCCGCAAGCGCCGTCATCTGCACGGGGCCGGAGCGCCAGTAGGGAGCGCGATAGAGGCATTGCCAGATGTCTTCCACCTGTTCCGGATCGCGCCCCATGAGCATGGGCGCGATGTGCTTTTCAAGCAGGGTGGCTACGGCCAGTTCACGGCCGTTGAGCGTGGCGTCGCCCACGCCGTAAAGTCCCGGCTCGCTGGTGAGAACTTTGACCAGAACGTAATTGCGGTCGGGGCAGGTGACGATGACACGCACTTCGGTGATCTTCAGCGGCGGCCGGGCGTGCGCTGTTGAATTGTCGGTCCTTTCCTGGGCACGGGGCGACCCCATCACCAAAACGTTGTCCTTATTCCTGGTGCGAGCTTTCTGCCCGCGCCGGCCCGCTACAGGTTTCGCAGTTTTCATGGAAGTGATTTTCGGCCAAAGTTCGCTGCAATACAATGCGTTCTTTTATCGAAGGCCCTGCAGCCAACGGTTCAGCGTGCGCAGGGCACGAGGATGCGCGCGACGCTTGCGCCCGCACAAATGCATGGGAGACCGTCCGTGCCCCGGCAGGACTGCCTGTTCATCCTCTGGGAAATTTATGGGCGGATGACAACAACTTGGGGGCTGGAAGGAAGGCTGAAATTTGCTCCACGCTCGCGGTTCAGTTCCAGCGTGGCAGGAACATTCAACTCGGCAATGGGAACCTTCTTCGTCCATGAACTGCCATTCCAGTAATCGGCGCTGGTATAGATGGCGCCACCGACGATGGTGTACCTGGTGATTTCTTCTTTGTGCCCGTCGCGGAACACAAGCACTGCGGGCGGAAGCTCACGTGGCGGCCCGACGGCTGTGCTCTCCTGCGGCGTTATGGTGCGCATGCTCGCAGTCTTTGCGGGACCTTTTTCGCCTGTTTGCGAGCTGGCCATAGTCTGGCCGGAGTCCGTGACCCGCACCCAGTGATTGCCCCGGAGTTCCAGCATCAGGGATTCAGGAGGAGGTGAAGGCGGCGGTGCTTCGGCGCGAGGCTGATCTCTTTCAATAACCACCACCCGCGACGGTTCCGTCTCTGAAGGAGACGGTTCGGAATAGTAGTCCGAATAGTCGTAAGGATACAGGTACGGCAAGTAACCGGACCGATAACCGCGGAAATGCCTGTGCCCTCTGGTTCCAATCAGGTAACCACCTTGGGGGACACCCCTGAAGGGAGCGTGTGGCCGCGCTCCGAAGGCCGCGCCGCGCCCGGTTAGAACACCTTTCTGACCCTGGGAAGGCAACGGGAAGACCATCGCACCGAGTATGGCCAAAAACAACGCTACGGTAATTTTCTTGCCCATGGCGACCCCTGCCGAGTTCCCAGACCGGACACACTCGCCCTTCTACCGCTAGATATAGTACTGAAAGCCCCCAAAGTCAAGTTGGGTAAACACCCTAGGCCTGCTGCGAACGCAGCAGGCCGCCGCCAATGCAGGGTTTTCTGTGCCGAGCTTTTCACGCAGGAATACAAGAAAGCTTGTCGCAGCAGAGCTTTATAAACTTTGGAAAGACCAATAGATAAGCTTTGGCTGGCACATGATGACCGGGAGCCAGCAAGAATGCGTTCCGGCCGATTACCAGACATTAGCAAGAGCTTCGGGCAGAGGTGCCGATTCCACCTTTTACAGACAATTTGCATAGCCGAAGTCATTTCGGAGAGATATTGGGTATATGGAATTACAGATTTCAGCAGACTCCCGGGCCGGGGGAAGATTTCGGATCGGGCCCATCCCGGAGGGGTTTTGGGTTCGCTGCGAAACCTTTTTGTTGCAGAACACGTCCGGCATACTAAGCAAAACATCGCCAGTAATTGCAGGCCGGTTTTGCGTGCGAGGTTTCAGGGAAATGAATGCGAAAAACTTCCTCTACCTGACCGGGATGCTGGCCGCGGTTCTGGCGATGGCGCTTTGCATCAGTCGGCCAGCGAGGGCGCAAACGGCGGCGGGTGGGACCGTGGAGGGAGAAGTGCGCGGGCCCGGGGAAGTTGCGGTGCCGGGTGCGAGAGTCATCCTTTTCAACCCTCAAACACGCCAGCGCAAGCAGACATGGTCTGACGATACAGGAAAGTACACTTTCAAGGATGTGGCGCCGGGCGAGTACCGTGTGATCGTGATGATTCTGGGATTTCGCCCCTCGCTGCTGGGGCCGGTGACGGTCACGGCCGGCAAGCCTGTTGCGCTGAATGCCACCCTGGCGCTGGCGAGGCCCGGAGAGCCAGCCGGCTTTGGCGGTTTCAGGCGGCCGGGCGCGGGCCAGTCCGGGGCGGGGGAACGTGCTGCGCAGGGGCAGCAGCGGGGCGCGTCCGGGCAAGCCGGCAGGGGGAACGCGCGCGGTGCGTTCCCGGCGCAAGGGGGTATGGGCCCTGCAAACGCCGATGATCTGAACAGTATTCTGGCAGAGGCGGGCGAAGGCGACTCCAGCGGCGGTTTGCGCTTTTCAACCGAGGGCGGCGGAACAGGGCAAACGGGCCAGGAAGGGGCCGGTGTTGGAGGCGACCTCGCGGGCGTGGCGGGCGCGAGCAATTCGTTTTTGCTGGCCGGCAACGTTGTGAATGCCACCGCGCCTCCCATGGGTGGCGGGCGCCGGGGGCGCTATTTCAGGTTTGGCGGCGGGCCTGGCGGACCGGGTGGCGGCGCAGGCATGCCGTTTGGGGGCGGTGACGGCGATCGGGTCTTTTTCTTTGGCGGTTTCCGCAGGGCCGGGGCCAACCGGATTCGAGGGAACATCTTCGACTCCTACACCAACTCGGCCTTCGATGCCCGGCCTTATCCATTGAACACTCCTTCGCAGCCTCAGGCCCCTTTTTATCGAGAGTTTTTCGGTGTTTCACTGGGCGGCCCGCTGAACATCCCGAAGATTTACAACGGTGGCAACAAGACCAGCTTCTTTGCTCACTTCGACATGATCCGCGGCACCACTCCGGAGAATATTCTGGCCTCGGTCCCCACGGCGGCGGAGCGCCAGGGTGATTTTTCAGCTACGACGATTGTCTCGGGGCCGGGCACCGGAACTATGCCGGTCATTTATCAGCCGGCGTCGTCGCCGGGGCCACGAACAGCGTTCCAGGGGAACATGATTCCGTCATCGATGATCAATTCTGCGTCGCAAGGGTTGCTGCAATATCTTCCACTTCCCAACCTGCCGGGGCAGGTGCAGAACTACCACGTGCAACTTTCGCTGCCAACCTCCAGCCAGAGGTTCATGGCGAGAGTCGGCCAGCAGATTTCAAGCAAGGACAATCTGGCGGTGATGTATTTCTACAATTCATCCCATGATGCCGGCATCACCGGATTCCCGAACATCACCTCTACCACAACGACGCGCATGCAGAACGTCAGCGTGACTGAAACACACAACTTCGGCACAAAAACGGTGAATGACTTCACGGCCAACTTCAACCGGGCGCGGACCTTTGTGACCAACCCGTTTTCCTACAACCAGGACATTGCGGGGGCGCTGGGCATCCTGGGCGTTTCACAAGACCCCATGGATTGGGGCCTGCCTTCGATTGGTTTCACAAATTTCAGCGGGTTGAGCGACGCAACTCCCTCGCTCACTCGCAACCAGACCCTGAGCTTTTCAGATTCCCTGATTCACAGCGTGGGCAAGCACAACCTGGAGCTTGGTGGGGGGATTACAAAGATCCAGTTGAACTCATTGACAAATCCCGACGCCGAGGGGAGCTTTTCCTTTAGCGGCTACAGCACCAGCAACTTCACCGCTCAGGGAACGCCGGTCCCCAGCACCGGCTATGACTTTGCCGATTTTCTGCTGGGCCTTCCCCAGACGACTTCCGAGCGCTACGGCATCCCGGCGAACTACCTGCACTCATCCCGCTACGACGTTTACGGTCAGGATGACTGGAGAATGACCGATCATTTGACGCTTAACCTCGGCGGGCGGTGGGAGTATGCTGCGCCGTTCATTGAGAAATACGGCCACCTGTCGGACCTGGCGCTGGGGCCGAACTTCTCGACAGCGGACGTGGTGACAGGTCAGAACCCGGGAAGTTTGCCCGATACATTGCTGCACGGCCATCCGGCGAACCTGGCGCCGCGCGTCGGAATTGCCTA
>JAJYJL010000592.1 GCA_021789565.1 Acidobacteriota bacterium | reverse complement strand
AACTCCGCATCCTTCAGTTCAATCTCCATCAACACACTCTTTATGTGTAACGGCAGGGCATCTCGTTACACTTACGAGTATCAAAGGGACACCATTGTACATCATGGCGGTCCAACTCAATCAAGGAGAAGCGGAATGTTGGTAAATACTGAAGCGAACATCAGCATTGATAAGGCCGCAATTGACAGGCTGCGTGGAGTCCACATTGCCGCCCTGAATGCAGGGGACGCGGATGGCTGGGCGGCCTGTTTCGCCGATGATGGGATACAAATGCCGCCCAACTTCGGACCCAACGCCGGGAAGGCTGCGATCCAGGGATGGAGCAAAGGTTTCCTGAACCTGTTCGCGTGCCAATTCAGGCTTTACGTTGACGAAATCTATGTTGCCGCTGATTGGGCCTTTGAGCGCGGCCGATACGAGATCAGCCTGAACCCCAAGGCTGGCGGCGCCTCCATGGATGACGGCGGGAAGTACATCACCATTTACCAGCGGGGGCCTGATGGCTCCTGGAAAATCGCCCGTGACATCTGGAACAGTGACCGGTCGCTGCCTGGAGCACGGCAATAACTGCAGAAAACATAAATTGCGTTTCCGGTTGGCGGCCGGATCATTTCAAAGTACAGAACACAGACCTTGATTCCCAAAGGGGATCCGCAGTAGATCAAGAAAAAAACCAATAACCGCAAAACAGAAATCAAGGAGGGGAAAGTGATTAATTCTTGCAAGGTTTCGCCGGACATCGACGTGCTGACATCCAATTTCCCTATTCCCGGCTACGGACTGGTGCCCATCAACGCGTTTGTCATCAAGGGATCGGAGCCCATTCTGGTTGATACAGGATCCGCGGTGGAGAGCGCGGAGTTTATGCCTGCCCTGCGGTCGGTCATTGATCCCGCCGACCTCAGGTGGATCTGGCTGACCCACACGGACTTTGACCATATGGGCAGCTTGCATCAACTGCTCACCGAAAACCCCAGGCTGCGCGTAATTACAAGCTTTCTTGGCGTGGGCATCATGAGCCTGTTTGCGCCACTGCCACTGGACAGGGTTTACCTCATCAACTCCGGCGAAAAGATCAACGTGGGCAACCGCACGCTAACCGCGTTCCGGCCTCCTGCGTTCGACAACCCCTCAACAACGGGTTTCTACGATGACAAGTCATCGATTCTCTTCAGCTCCGACTGCTTTGGGGCACTCTTGTCGGAGGTCCCTGAAAATGCGGCTGACCTTTCTGACGAGGTCCTGCGAAACGGCCAGGCCTTTTGGGCCACCGTGGACTCGCCATGGTTGCACAAAGTGGACCAGGGTGTTTTCGCAAAGGAACTGGATGGCATCCGCAAGATGTCACCGAAGATGGTCCTGAGCAGCCATTTGCCACCAGCGCCGGGACAGATGACGGATAAATTGCTGGCATCGCTGGCCGCCGTTCCGAAGGCGCGGCCGTTCGTGGGGCCCAATCAGGCCGCTCTCGAAGAGATGTTGAAACAGATGACGCATGCGCCTGCGTAGTTGCGGGCTGACTTCACAAGAGCGATGCTCCGTCGCTGGTTCGCTGGCGCCGCCCTTCCGGGCGGCCTGTCCCCTAGCTCGCGGCAGCTTCCTGGGTTTCGGGGGGACGGCGGGAAAACATCTCTTCAATCAAGTCGCGGTAGCGCTCTTCCACCACGGGGCGCTTGACCTTCAGCGTGGCGGAAAGTTCGCCCGCAGCGATGGTGAGTTCTTTCGGGAGCAGTGCAATCTGACGAATCCGTTCGTGGGGTGGCAGGTGCTGACAGGCTTCATCCACCTGTGCTTGCAGGAAGGCGTGGACTTTTTCGTTCTTCACCAGGTCTTCGCGGCCGGCGAAAGCGATTCCCTGCCCCCGGGCATGGGCTTCTAACGCCGGGAAATTGGGCACGATCAGCGAACCGACAAACTTTCTGGAGTCGCCCAGCACCACAAGCTGCGTGACGTAGCGGTGCCCCTGAAATAGGTTTTCCAGTTTTTCCGGCGAAACATACTTGCCGCCGGAAGTCTTGAAAAGGTTTTTCTTGCGGCCAGTGATGCTGAGGAAGCCTTCCGAATCCAGCAAACCCAGGTCCCCGGTGTGAAACCAACCACCAGCGAAGGCCTCGCCGTTCCGCTCATCCGGGTGGTAGTAGCCCGGAGTCACATTAGGCCCACGAACCAGAATCTCGCGCCCCGTGCGGCCTTCAGTGTCCTCAGTTTCTTCGCCTAGCCTGACCTCCACACCGGGAACCACCTGGCCAACGGTGCCAAGCTTTGCTGCCCCGGGATGGTTGACCGCAATCACAGGTGAAGTCTCAGTCAGTCCGTAGCCTTCATAAACCGGAATCCCTATGGAGAAGAAAAATTCCGCCAGTTCGCGGCTGAGCGGCGCGGCGCCGGAAATCAGCAGCCGCAGCCGACCGCCCATTTGTGAGCGGATCTTGGCGTAAACAATCTTATCGGCGAGCGCGCGCTTCAAGCCCAGGCCCAGGGGGGCTGAGCGGCGCGCAAGGATGTAAGGGAACCATTCCCGGCCCGTGCGGAGCGCCCACCCGAACAGTTTCTGTTTGGAAGCAGGAAGATGGCGAACTTCTTCCATCACTTTTTCGCGGATCTTTTCCACCAGGCGCGGCACAACGGCCATCAGCGTAGGACGCACTTCGCGCAAATTCTGCGGGAGTGAATCGATGTTTTCCGCGTATGCGATCGAGACACCCTGCGCCATGTAATAGAAGTCGATCATCCGTTCAAAGATGTGCGCCAGTGGAAGGAATGCCACGCTGATGTCGCCAGGGTGAAAGTCAAACAGCCGGTCGCAGGCCTGAATGTTTGAGGCAATGTTGGCGTGTGTCAGCACAACACCCTTAAATGCCCCTGTCGTTCCGGAAGTGTAAACGATAGTCGCAACATCATCCGGTCGCGCGCAAAGCGCCTGAGTCTCCAGAGATTTCACTGATTTCGTTCCGTCCGCGCCTGCACGCCCCGCCAATTCCTTCCAGCAGAGCACATCCGGAAATTCTCCCGGCTCCGGGTCCATGGCCACCACAAATTTAAGCTTCGACACGCTGGAGCGCGCGGCCAGAACTTTCTTCAGTTGGTCACGCGTGGAAACGACAATTCCTTTTGAGCCGGAATCGCGAAGGATGAACTCAACATCGCCTTCGAGCAGCGTGGAATAGAGCGGGACGGTAACAGCTCCGATTCCCAGGATGGCATAGTCGGTAAGCGCCCACTCCAGCCGGTTTTCCGACAACAGCGCAATCCGGTCACCCCTGTCGACACCCATTTCACCGAACGCCTTCGCAAGCGCTGCAACTTTCAAAAGCACTTCGTGCGAAGGGACCCCACGGTACTGGCCTTCCCGTTTGACCAGGAAGGCGTCGGGCTTGTGGTGGTCCTCGATGGCCTGTAAAAACAGCTCATTGATCGTTTTAAACGGTTTTGATTCCATGCACTCTCACGCCCCTGATTTACCGAAGACAGCGGACCGAAGGAGATTCTAGCACAGACTGGCCAGCAGCCATGCGTGGCCACACAGATCAGCCCCTGCGCGGCGTGCCGCGGATTCGCCGGCAAGAGTAGCCGGTCCTTTAACTTCTTGGGCACCCTTTCTCTCTGCACTGTTATCGACTAAGATTCAACAAGAGAGCCGTTACGATGGGGCAAGCATATACAGGCAACGGAGCACAAGCGGAAACTTTAAGGGCAAACAGCCGGATGATGCGCGCGCCTCGCGGGGCAGCGCTCAACTGCCGGAATTGGCCGCAGGAAGCCGCTCTGCGCATGCTGATGAATTCGCTGGATCCGGATGTCGCCGAGCAACCCGGCGACCTGATTGCCTGTGGTGCCACCGGAAAAGTTCTGCGCAGCTGGGAAACATACGATAAAACCGCCGAAGCTCTCAAAACCCTCAAGGATGACGAAACGCTTTTGATCCAATCCGGTGGACCTGTCGGTGTTTTTCAAACAAGCCGGGACGCTGCGCGTGTAATCATCACAAACACGGACCCGCCAGGCCTCCAGCCAACCGCAGACGAATTAGATCGACTTGAACAGCACGGCCTTCCTATACCCGGAGGTACAGATCCTGGAAGCTGGACGTACGTGGGTACGCAAAGTACTTTGCCAACCGCTCTTCAGGTTTTCGACGGAATTGGCCAGCGGTACTTCAGCGGCGATATTGCCGGGAAGCTGGTTGTGTCCGGCGGAATGGGTGCGGCGGGTGGCGCGCTACCGCTCGCTACCCGATTGCTTGGGGCCGCATTTCTCGGCATTGACGTGGACGGTGACCACATCCGGCGTCGCATCCGTACAGGCTATTGCGATTATTGTGTCAGCACACTGGATGAGGCGCTGCGCATTCTGAAAAATGCTGTGCGGCAGAAGCAGGCTGTCTCCGTTGGACTGGTGGGAAACTGCGCGGACGTTATCCCCGAACTCGCCAGCCGGGGTGTTCTGCCTGACATTCTGACCGACCAGACCAGCGCGCACGATCTCCTGATTGGGTACGTCCCTTCAGGCCTGAATGCCGATCAAGCCGGAGCGCTTCGACGCGACAATCCCGAACAATACCTCTCCCGCTGTCGCGAGTCCGTTTCCCGGCATTTCAATGGAATGCTGGCCCTCCAGAAATTGGGCTCCGTCGTTTTCGAGTTCGGAAACAACCTCTGTGCTGCAGCCGAGCGCTGTGGAGTGGAGGGGGCTGCATCTGCATTTCCAAACTCCGTTGGTGCCTATCTCCAGCCGCTCCTTGATGATGGTGCCGCTCCCGTTCGATGGGTGGCGCTATCCGGCGAGCAGAGGGACATCCACCGGCTTGACGAACTGGTGCTTGAGCTGTTTTCGGACGACGCCCTGCTATCGCAATGGATCCCCCTGGCACGAAAATACGTGAGGTCCCAGGGCCTGCCGGCACGGGTCTGCTGGATGAACGAGACAGCGCGCATTACTATAGCTGAGCGTGTCAACCGCACTGTCGCTGATGGCGCGTTCCAAGCGCCGTTCGTCATCACCTTTGAACAGGCGGAAACCAACCTTGTCACTTCACCCCAGATAACACCTGATGCGATGAAAGACGGACTTGATGGGTCCGTCCTGAATGCGCTGCTAAATGCCTGTTCAGAGGCAAGCTGGGCATCGCTCAAATGCGGCGCGGGCTACAACCGGGCAACCGTGGCGCTAGTCGCCGATGGCACGGCGGCAGCGGCAAAGGCCCTTCCGCGTGTTTTGAGAAACGACTACGCACGTCGTATCCTTCGCCTGGCCGGCTCAGGCCGCGAAGGAACGTGCAACGCGGTGCGGCGGCCCGAACTCAGGGCTCCCAAGCCTCGCAATCCGTGAACCTCGCGCAACAGAACAGAATGCCATCAACTCTTTCTGGAAGTAACGGCAAAGAAAGCAGCCGGCAACTGCTCAACTTTGCTGCTCTTGCATTTGGGGCAAGCCGGCAGGAGCTTTTCGTATTCAGTAAGGCTCAGGACCAGGGCGAACTTATTTTTGCACTCTTTGCACACATACTCATAGATGGGCATCGAGTTTCACCTCCGGCTGTTCTTCTAAACAAATTATAACAAGACAGACGGCGGCTTCCCATGGCTTCCGGACCGGGGAATCGGCAGTTTGCCGGGCGACGAAAGCAAAGCCCAGGACGGACAACAACACACCTGGAATGTGTCTGTGCTAAATTTCTGGAATGCAAACCATTGTGGAATGCGTTCCCAACTTCAGCGAAGGCGAGGACAGGAACAAGATCGAGTCAATCCTCCAGGCGCTGCTTTCAGGCCCGGACGTGCATCTGCTGGGCACCCAGATGGACGCCGACCACAATCGTACGGTAGTTACGTTTGTCGCCAGCCGTGAAAGTGTTGGCGAAGCGGCCCTGCGCGCGACCGGGCGGGCCGCCAAACTGAGCGAGC
>JAJYJL010000591.1 GCA_021789565.1 Acidobacteriota bacterium | reverse complement strand
GTAGCCGCTGGGATGGAGAAACACAGAAGCTCCCTGGCCAGGGACCCATTCGATGATGCGGTTATGATGAATCGCGGCAAAAAAGAGGCGGCCGTTGTGAGTCCAGACGGGGCCTTCCGTCCATTCATAGCCACTCGCTATTTTCTCAACTGTGGCCCCTTGAGGGATGATGGCGTCAATCGCCGGATCGAGACGCACGATCGAGCCGATTGTTGATGAGGCCGGCTGCTCCGCCTTCTTGGGCGCTTCCTTCTGTGAACAGCCGGTAAATAGACCCAGCAAACACAGTGTGACGATCCAACGCGTTTTCATGCGGGGGATTCTACTCCCGAGGTTGCGTGAAAGCAATCGGAAGTAGCGGCGAAAATCGCAGTGGTCATTTCCCCAGGCCAGGATTTCCTGGAGAGTCCATTCCGAGAGAGTGACAGAGATCCTTCGCAACATTCAGGATGACACGCATGGCGCTCGGAATGGCGCGACGGGGGACGATTCTGAGCAGAGTGCTAGAATGCGCAGGCGGATAGGCCAGGCTTTTACGTTACAGTGTGCTCGAACTTGCAGTTTTCATTGCGGCAATAGCGCGTGGTTTCGCCAGTCTTCTTGTCGGTTTTTTCCAGCAGAATCGGCGAACCGCAGTTCGGACAGGGCTCGGCGACTGGCTTTTCCCACACTGTAAATTTGCAGTCGGGGTAGCGGGTGCAGCCGTAGAAAACCTTCCGGCGCTTTGTGCGGCGGACAACAATTTCACCGCTGCAACCCGTCTCCGGACAAGGAATGCCCAGCGTCTCCCGCTTGACGAACTTGCAGGTGGGATAGTTGCTGCAGGCAATGAACTCGCCGAAGCGTCCGTGTTTCTTCACCAGATTGTTGCCGCACTCCGGACATTTCTCGTCCAGCGGAACGTCGCCCACAGCGGTGGCCATGCCTTCCTTCATCACGATCTTCTTGGTGTTGCGGCACTCGGGATAGCCGGTGCAGGCCATGAAGTAACCGAAGCGTCCGCGCTTCAAGGCCATTGGTTTACCGCACTTTTCACAGGTCTGCTCAGGGACCTCGGGCGCCGTGGATGGAGTTCCGTGTTCTGCGGCCAGGTCCGGCGGCAGGTCGCTGGTGTTCTTGCAATCAGGGTATCCTGTACAGGCAAGGAACCTGCCGCTGCGCCCCATCCGGATCACCATCGGTTTGCCGCACTTGTCGCATTTGACTTCCGTGGGGATGCCCTCGCCTTTCAGGTCCACCATTTCGCGCTCGGCTGCCTTCAGGTCCTTTTTGAATTTCTCGTAGAATTCGGCCAGCGCCCCAGTCCAGGCGAGTTTGCCATCTTCGACTTCATCGAGTTCTTCTTCCATGCGTGCCGTGTAGGCGACGTCGAAAATGTCGCTGAAGCTCTTGACCAGCAGGTCATTCACCACCACGCCAAGTTCTGTGGGAAGGAAGCGGCCCTGCAGTTTTTCCACGTAGTCGCGGTTCTGAATCACTGAAAGGATGCTGGCGTAAGTTGAAGGCCGCCCGATGCCCTTTTCTTCAAGCGCCTTCACCAGCGTCGCCTCATTGTAGCGCGGTGGCGGCTCCGTAAAGTGCTGTTCGGGCAGCAGGCCGAGCAGGCGCAGGACTTCATCTTTTTCGACCGCCGGAAGGCTGGATTTTTCTTCCTCGTCAGCCGGCGCCACCTTATCGTCCTGGCCCTCTTCGTAAACGGCGCGGAAGCCCTTGAACTTCTCTACAGATCCGGTGGCGCGCAGCAGGTAATCTCCGGCAGAAATGTCGATGGTGGTCTGGTCAAATATTGCAGGATTCATCTGGGATGCGACGAAGCGCTGCCAGATCAAACGGTAGAGCTTGAGTTCGTCGTTGGAGAGGTGCCCACGAAGGGAGTCCGGGGAAAGTTCCATCGAAGTTGGGCGGATCGCTTCATGGGCGTCCTGAGCGTCTTTCTTGCTCTTGTAACGGATGGCCTGTTCGGGTAGATAAGCATCGCCATAGGTCTTTTTGACGTAGTCCCGAACGGCATCAAGAGCACTCTCCGCGACCCGAGTTGAATCCGTGCGCATGTAGGTGATAAGGCCCACGGAACCTTCGCCCAGGTCAACGCCTTCATAAAGTTTCTGGGCCAGCATCATGGTTTTCTTGGCAGTAAACCGTAGCTTGCGGACGGCCTCCTGCTGGAGTTTGCTGGTTATGAACGGCGGGACGGGATACTTGCGCCGCTCGCGTGTTTCGACGGATTCAACCTTATAACCGGCTTTTTCAAGCGCCGCGCGATGGGTGTCTGCGGAAACCTGGTCCGGGATCTCGAGTTCCTTGCCCTTAAACTTCAGCAGGCGCGCTTCAAACGGCGGCGGATTCCTGCCCTCGAGTTTGGCGCCGATGGTCCAGTATTCTTTCTTGTCGAAAGCCTGGATTTCGCGCTCGCGCTCGACGATCAGGCGCAGGGCCACCGTTTGCACGCGGCCGGCGGAAATGCCCCGCCTTACCTTGTCCCATAACAGCGGACTCACCTGGTAGCCGACCAGACGGTCCAGAACCCGCCGCGCCTGCTGGGCGTCAACCAGCCGGGTATCAATTTCCTGGGGGTGCTCAAACGCCTTCCGAATGGCTTCGCGGGTGATTTCGTTGAACAGGACTCGGTAAAATTTTCTCCTTTTTGAGTCCAGCAACTCTCGCAGATGCGCGCAGATCGCCTCACCCTCGCGGTCAGGGTCGGCAGCCAGATAGATGGTGTCCGCATCCTTCGCGGCGGACTTCAGAGTCTTGATCGTCTCCTTCCTACTGGGGATCACTTCATAATTGGGCTTGAAATTATTCTTCAGGTCCACGCCCAGTTCCTTCTTGGGAAGGTCCATCACGTGTCCCATCGAGGCTTTGACGGTGTAACCGGAACCCAAATACCGGTTAATCGTCTTGGCCTTAGCCGGTGATTCGACGATAACTAACGATTTAGCCATAACTTAGCAACCCATGCCTGGATCAAACCTGCCTGACCCGCTTTTCCTTAGATGTCCTTTTTTAAAGCTTGTTACGTTCCATCATAGCTTACGGATGAAGTTTTTGCCTGGCAACTGGCGAACCAGCCCGTTCATTTCCAGCTCCAGAAGCGCCTGCATCACCTGCGCCTGAGGCAGTGGCACCGAGTCCAGAATCGCATCCATAAAGAGAGCTTCATCCACCCGCAGGGCTTCGAAAACCTTTTTTTGCTCCGGCTTCAGAGACTCCTCGAACAGCCGGCCGGAGTCTTCGATGCCATGATCATCATCGGATGCTTCCCCGGACGGCAGAAGTTGCATCCGGACTTCCGGTGCAAACTCCTCCACGACGTCCATCCACTCACCTACAAGCTTGGCGCCTTGCTTTATCAGGAGGTTAGGGCCAAAGCTTTGTGCCGAGGTAATGTTGCCGGGCACCGCAAACACCTCGCGATTGTGCTCTGTGGCCAGACGAGCCGTGATCAATGAACCACTGTACTCGCTGGCCTCGACCACCAGGACGCCCAGCGACAGGCCGCTGATCACGCGGTTGCGGATGGGGAAATTCTCAGGCGCGGGCCCTGTGCCCAAAGGAAATTCCGAAATCACAGCCCCCGATTCTGCAATCTTGTCCGCCAGCCGCTGGTTCTCCGAGGGATAGATGGCATCCATACCTCTCCCCTGGACCGCGATTGTCTTCCCTCTGCCTTCGAGCGCGCCGTGGTGGGCCGCGGAGTCAATTCCGCGGGCCAACCCGCTGACAATCACCACATTCCGCTCTGCCAGGTCCCGTGCCAGCCGCCTGGCAACCTGCAATCCGTAAGCCGACGGGCGTCGGGAACCGACAATGGCCAGGCAGTGGCCGGAAAGTACCTCGACGTCTCCCTTGACGTAAAGAACCAGCGGCGGATCAGCAATTTGCCGGAGCAGCGCGGGATAAGCAGGGCTGTCGTAGCTGACCAACCGGCAGCCGGACTTTTCCGCCGATTCTATTTCCCTTTCGGCTTCTTTCAACCCCGCCTGAGCAAAAACTGACTGGCAAACGGCTGCAGGGAGGGTGGAACCCTCCAGGTCCGTCAGGGAAGCCATATAGGCAGCCTTGGGTGATTCAAAATAATCTATCAGTTTGCGGGCGCCGCGAACTCCCAGCCCCTCGATGCGCGAGAGACCCACCCAATAAACGGTATCGTTATCCATAATCCAATTTGGCGCTCATGCCCCAGGCCGGCATTTGCTCAGGGTATGAGTGGTCAATGACAAGTCTGCCACCCGCTGTCCCAATAAAATTGCAGGAGAGAGAGAGAAAAGGCAAGCTTTTTCCTGAAATTACGCTCTGAGGAAACCTGGAAGGCTGGCGCTTCTACAGGCAAGCTGGCCTGCCAGTCCCGCCTGCGGGGGTTCCGAATCAGTTGTGACTGGAACTATGGATTCCGGCGATGCACGACCCATTCACCAACATCAGCCGAGGTATCCTCAAGAATTTCAAGGGCAGCTTTGAGCCCTGCCATTGTGGCGGCCAAGGTTCGCACTCCCAGCCATACCAGCAGCCGCTCTGTGGAGCGAGCGGGGTCGCGAGGGTCGAACTTGAGTTCGTAGGTGCTTCCTGCGCTTCGCAGAGTCAAGATGACGTGCAGAGCATAGAGAACCAGCATCCCCAACAGAAGGATTTTGACCGCACCAAGAAATAAGGCCCAGATCATGATCCCTGCCTCCCCTCGTCTTAATAATTAGATTCGCACGGATGAAGTAAAGTTGCACTTTGTGATGAAGCGCGGCGCTGGGTAGCTCCGCTTCATTCAGCCGGGTGATTCATGTCACAGCGTTATGGTTGAAGATAGGCAATAAAGAAGAGGGTGGCAAGACCCTCGGGTCCTTAATTCCGCGTGCGATGGCATCAGTCACAGTAAGATGAGGACAGAGCGGACCAGCAGCCTCGCACCAGAAAGGGGGAACAGGTAACATGACACCTCCGGAACATGCATTAAGTCTTGAGCAGCTCATTGAGCAGCAGATGACTCGCTGGGACCTTGCCCGCCGCAGGCGGGTGCAACAGGAGCGGCCAGGACGGGGCAAACTGGGGCGACTCTACTTTGGCCCTTATCTGCTCATCTCGCGCGATAAGGGCGCCGGCGGACATCAGGTAGCCAACGTGGTCGGGCAGAAAGTTGGCTGGCAGGTATTTAACCGCCAGATCGTCGACGCTATTGCACAGCGCACTCAGATGCGCCAGCAAATGATCGAAAACCTTGACGAAAAAACGCGCGGCGGGTTGGAAGAGTTTCTCCGGCATGTCCTGACCAAGGAAATCGGTTCCACCGATTACCTGCGCCACCTCCGGCAGGTGCTGCTGACCCTGGGACAACAAGGGGAGGTGGTGATCGTTGGCAGAGGCGCAGAATATGTTTTGCCGCGCCAGTTTGGACTTCGCGTCAGGATGGTGGCGCCGTTCGACGTTCGAGTGGAGCGTATAGCGAAAGCGAATGGATTGACGCCTGAAACTACACATGCGCTGGTGGAGAAAGTCGACCAGGAGCGAAAGAATTTTATCCACGGCCAGTTCCAGAAAGACGCCCGCGACCCTTTGAATTACGATCTGGTGGTCAATACCGGCGCGCTGACCGTGGAGGGAACAGCAGAGATTGTGCTGGCCGCACTTAAACAGAAGCTTGGTGTTGCGCAAGCGTCAGCATCTGGTCCGTAAAGGCGCAGGACGACTTCGTCCGTTGGAATTTGTTGATTGCCCGTTCTCTTCCGTCCGCTACGGCGCTGGCGGTGAGACGGTTGCGAGCAGTCGAGTGAAACGCCAAGCCTCCATTGCTCGACGAGGATTGAGGCCTCACAGAAAAAAGAGGGGGAGAGGAGGTCGCTATGTTTCGGAACCGGGCCGAGGCAGGACAGAAGCTGGCTTCCAGACTCCAGGTTTATTTCGGCCAGCCCAACG
>JAJYJL010000590.1 GCA_021789565.1 Acidobacteriota bacterium | reverse complement strand
GTTGACAAAGCCTGGCATGCCGGTCAGCCGAATACCGTGCTTGGCCTTCCAGTAGGTAACGCCGACAGGATCGTCAGTGACCATGTGTCCGGGTGCGAACAGTTGCGGCGGCCGGGGAAACATTCCCTTAGCAATGTTTGAGGCAGACTCGTCGGGAATACCGTGGCAGACCTCACAGTTATGATGATAGACATCCACGCCCGCACGCAATTCGCCTTCAGTTGCCCTTGTGGATTGGGTCTTGGGTGCTTCCCGGCCGATGGCGGCGTGCAGCGCTGTCTTGGCGAAAAATCTCTCAAGCGGCATCGGTGGCGCGGAGGTTGCGACCGGCGCGTGACCGGACTTGCAGTAAAGGTAAAAAAGGGCCGGAACCAGAAGAAATCCGATAATTACACCAACAATAAACTTTGCCATAATAATTTATCACCCCACGTCGGAATCGACATCAATAAGATGCCGTACTTCGCCTTTCGGCTTCCTGCCTGATGGAAATGGCTGGGAATTTCTCAGCTCCGTCGCGCCTTCTTCTTTTGCCTGACGGCAGGATGAGCACCCTTCGCAGGCTTGATGGCCTGCTTTCGTGGCGCGGTCTTGATCGGCTTTGCAGGTGGTGTGCTGCTTGCCGGTGGGGCAGGCTCTTCTTTGATCCCGGCCAGCGATCGCAGTTCCTGATGCAATTGCTGATGGCTCTTGATCTTTCCATCCAACAGATCGAAAAAGACACGCTCCAGAATTTTGTCGAATTTGGGTCCGGGCTTGATTCCCAGCACCAGAAGTTCACTTTCCGGCAGTCGTGACCGGACCTGCGGGACTTTCTCCATAAAGTGCTTGATGCGTGTCAGGACCTTGGCTTGAGGATAATAGGCGAGCAGAAAAAGCAGCAGCGGCCTGGGTTGCTGCGATAGAACCTTATAGGCCTGGCTGGGTGTTCCGCACTTGGCGCTGGAAAGGAGGCGGGCAATTTTCTTCGCGTCGCGATCCAGCCCGAGCGCAAGCTTCACTGTCCTGGAATCATTCAGTACCTTCTTTGCCAGCCGCTGCTTCTGGGCGCCGCTCAATTTGGATGCAAGACAATCAAAGTTCAACAGGAACATGTCTTCCGCGGGAAACTTTCTGGCCAGCGCGTTGATCTTCCGGAAGCGATCATAGGCAATCCGTGTCAGGCCACGGTCCAGTCCTCCCAGAATGCCGCGGTCCTCATACAACTTGAGAACACGATCGGGGTTTTCCTCGCGCAACACGGCTTCTATTTCCTGCCCCTGCCTGTCCGGTTGCAGGTTGGCCCAGATTCCTTCTTCCAAAGCGGCATCCAGCCACCGCTGTGTCTTCTCGTCTGGCTTAAACCCAAAGCGAATGCCCAGCCGGAACAGCCGATATATCCGTACGGGGTCGTCCCAGAAGCTCCGCGAATAGAGGGCACGAATTTCCTGCCTTTCGATATCCCCAACCCCATTTTTGGGATCCAGAAGAAGGCCCCGGGAATTCGGATGCAAGGAAATCGCCATGGCATTGAAGGCGAAGTCGCGCCCCTTCAGATCGTCAAAAATCATTGCGGGTAGCAATTCCGGGCGCTTTCCTGGCTTGGGTGCAATTTCCTGATGGCACCTGGACACTTCAGCCCGAACACCGTTGCTGAACTGTAACTCCGCCGACCCACGACGCTGGTCAATCCGTGAATTGATAACTTCCAAGGAACTGGTGGCCCATGCCGGCCCCTTTTTGCCGGCCCCCACAGCTTTCGATTTGCCGGGAAGCATGTGCCGGAGTATTTTCTGAATGTCGCCTTCGGCGGCAAAATCCAAATCGCGGACAATGGCCTGGCCAAAGGTCATGTCGCGCACCGCCCCGCCCACAAGGTAAAGATTGATGCCTTCACCGTAGGCGGTCCGGCTGAGTTCATTGACAAGCTGAAACTGGGCGGGTGATAGCCGGCTTTCCATCAGGAAGTTATAGTCGGTCATGTTTTCCTATCAGGCGAGCCACAATAGAATCCAATTCTCAGGCTCGCGGGTGGTGATTTTGATAGACTTGGCGCAACCGCTCCTTAAGTACATGGGTATAAATCTGGGTTGTGGAAATATCACTATGGCCCAGCATGGTCTGGATTGACCGGAGGTCGGCGCCTCTCTCAAGCAAATGAGTGGCAAATGAGTGCCGAACCATATGTGGGGTCAACGAAATGCGAATTCCAGCCCGGCGACCGTAAGCCGACAAAATTTTCCAAAATCCTACACGCGAAAGCCGGCCGCCCCGCTGGTTCAGAAAAAGATACGGAACGTCCGGTTGCTTTGTGAAAGACGCTCTCCCTTGCCGGAGATAAGCTTCCACTGCTCGCAGCGCTGATTTCCCTACTGGAATCAGCCGCTCTTTGTTTCCCTTGCCCAGGCAACGAACAACGCCTAGATTCGGCTCAAAATCCTCCCACCGTATGCTCAGAAGCTCAGAAACCCGCATTCCTGTGGCATAGAGAAGTTCCAGCATGGCGCGGTCCCGAACCCCCGTGGGGGTAGATGAATCTGGTTGTGCCAGTAGGATCTCAACTTCTTGAAAATTCAAATACTTGGGGAGCGAGTGTGAAATGTGGGGCGCTTCGATTTCGTGGGCGGGGTCGGCGGAGAGCCGGCCTTCTTTGACCAGGAAACGGAAAAAGTGCCGAACCGCTGCCAGTTGCCTTGCCGCAGATCGAGCGCTAAGGCCTTGCCTGTAAAGACCTTCCAGGAATTTTCGGATATGTTCATGCCGAACATTCTCAAGTGCCAGGCCTGACTTGTGAAGATAGACGGTGAACCTGTTCAGATCACGTCCGTAGCTCGCGATGCTGTTAGAGGCCAGTCCTTTTTCGACTGCGGCATAATCCAGAAAGCTGGAAACCTCCGCAGAAATATTGGCGATTGTGTCCGGCATTCGGCGCCTCTGCCCCGCCCACCCTTCAAGTATCCGAACCTAGAATGCTTAATGTTTTACATTACACTATACAATTCAAATCATTGATTAAACATTTTAATTATTCAAGCTGAAATTATTATCAGCCGCGGCAAACGCTTATGTCAGTACCCCAAAATTACTAGCAACCAATGCTCAAAACTATGATGATCTGAAACACGCGTGCGTTTGTCAATAGCAAGTGCCTTCTTGTCAATACAATAGTCAAAAATTGCATGCTAAAAACAGCCTGACCGCGCCTGCCACGAGGGGAAAACTGAATCGAACCGAATCTTAGCACAGGAAATTTCGTAAGGCCAAGTTCGATTTTCATTTCACATTAAGTTACGGTTTGCCGACAGTTCAGGTTACAGCTTGAGGTCGTGGGGTGGAAAGTGTTCCGCGCGGCCACTGCATGAGGAAGCCTGGTATCTTTTCAATTCCGGGACGAACCGTGCTTGCTATGTGTTTGAATTAACAGGAGGTAGTTCAAGCTTCTGATAGATGGCATAGAGTACAAGTTCCAGCCGATCCGAAACCCCAACCTTGTCATAAATTGACCGAAGGTGGTTCTTGACGGTTTGTTCGGTGATCATCAAGTGGTGTGCAATGTCGCGATTTCGCCAACCTTGCGTGAGACAACTGATGATTGCCTTTTCCCTCGGAGTAAGGGTTTCCACCGGGCGGTCCCGGGGGACAAACCCTGGAGCACATTCTTTGCCGTCTTCGTGTTGTGGCGTCGGGATCGGTTCCCCATTGATGACCTTCCGTACATTTTCGACAAAGACTTCCAGCGGGGCCGCCCTTGGAATCACTCCAGAAATCCCGCCACCGGCCAATGTGTTCTTTTCTGCAATCGACAGTTTCGAACCTGTAACAACAACCTTGCATTCGGGAGAGTCGCGGCGAATTTGTCCAAGGAGACCATCGAATCCATTAAGCGCAATCTCCTTTTGGATGATAGCAAGGTCTGGCCTAAAGGATTTTGCCATGGCCACTAGCTGATACGAGTTTTCTGCCTGGGCCACAACCCGGAGGTCATCTTCAACGCTGAAAAGTTTCTTGAGCCCGAGCCGGAATATCCCTTCGCCGTCTGCAATCAAGATTCTGATTCTGGCTTTGTTATTCAACTGTCTTTTCGCATGCATCGTTGTTCCGGAAGAATCGATCCGCTTCAGTGCACTCTTTGTAATAGGTGAATCAGCCGCCACGATCTCCTGCCCTCTATTCTGTTGCGGATGGGAATTGCGACGTTGGAAAATAGCCCAACCCTTTCCGTTTTGTGTGACCTGCGTTGACCGGCGCAGAGCCGGGAACTACATGGAATTCTTTGTCGCGGCTAGTTGATAATCGTCTATGACCACGCCCAACCCGGCCGCAGCATGACCTTTGTGCCTGCGAACAACACGGCCCTCACAGTGCAACTGCATGGGCCTGTTTGTGACCTCAGGCGGAAGTGCTACGGTGAACTGAATTGGAGTGTCATGTCTCAGCCGAACCGGTGCAAGTATAAAAAGCCCGTTCCCGCTTATGTTCTCCGTCTTACCTTGCGCGACCTTTTCTTTCCCATCCTGTGTCTTCCATCGAATCTGGACAGGGAGTTCCACGGGGATCCTTGTCCCGGCACGTATGCCTTTTGGTCCGCGGCTCATTCTGCTTGCCTCCACTTCACATATCGGGATATTGCCTGGCTGGCTTTAAAGTTCTGTGAGTCATATCCTCCGATCAATATGTCAAAACAGTCTGCTCGGGCACATCCTTAAGATGGACCGCGTTGAACTTCCAAATAGAAATCGGGTTAACCAAAATTCTACTCATCCACGTGTTGGCTATTGTCACCCTTCGCCACGCTTGATAACCTTTCTCGTGAGGCTGTTAATGCGTGAGCGCGAAGAATCAATAGGCTAAAATCCCAAAACCCACTTCCGTTTCGAAGGAGTCGGACTCTATGAGGCTTGGTGAAATTGCAAAGAAGCTGGAATGTACGCTGGAAGGCCCGCAGGATCTTGAAATTACGGCCGTTGCGGGTATTGAGGAAGCCGGCCCGACGGATCTAACGTTCCTGTCGAACCCAAAGTACAGGCGCAAGCTTCAGACGACCAAAGCGGCGGCCGTCATTCTGTCACCGCAGGATCCCGACCCCGGACGCCCCGCCTTGCGCTCTGCCAACCCGTATCTGGATTTTGCGCGTGCACTGGAATTGTTCTACCCGCCTGCTCGCCCCGAGCCAGGGATTCATCCGACCGCGGTTATTGCACAGGACGCAAAGCTTGGCCGCAATCCTTCCATTGGGCCATACGTCGTTATTGAGTCAGGTGTTGAAATCGGAGACGACTGTGTCATTAAGGGACATGTGATGATTTACAGGTGTACCAAAATAGGACACCGTTTTTGGGCACACTCTCATGCTGTTGTCCGCGAGAATGTGCAGATCGGCAACGACGTAGTTCTTCAAAATGGAGCCATCATCGGCAGCGACGGCTTTGGGTTTGCTCGCCAAGCGGATGGATCCTACTACAAGATCGTTCAGGCCGGCACAGTCATTATTGAAGACGGAGTGGAAGTTCAGGCGAATGCCTGTATTGATCGCGCGACCATAGGCGCGACGCGGCTTCGGAGGGGCGCGAAGATCGATAACCTTGTACAGGTGGGCCACGCCTGCGATATTGGAGAGAATACTCTGCTCTGCGGGCAGTCCGGGCTCGCAGGCAGCTGCAAGGTGGGAAAGAACGTCGTCCTGGCAGGACAGGTTGGCGTGGCCGGCCACCTGACGATCGGTGACAACGTAATTGCTACAGCTCAGACGGGAATACCTTCCGACGTCGAATCCAACAAAGTAATCTCCGGATATCCGGCTATGGACAATTCCCGCTGGCTGAAGTGTGCTGCGGCCTACTCACGGCTTCCGGAAATCCATGCAGCTGTCAGGACGCAAATCAAGCGGTCGTCTACAACAGGCAAGGGCGAGTAAAGGCTAAACGTCAATG
>JAJYJL010000589.1 GCA_021789565.1 Acidobacteriota bacterium | reverse complement strand
CTGCACTGGGGTTATTGGCCCAAAGCTGGTCAATTCTGCCACCGCATTGCCATCGTTCTCACCGACAAAGCTCGTTTCCCATTCAACGGACCTCAACTCTCCCAAGTTCGGGTAATGGTCGCCCCGGACGTCGCACTCATCGCAAGTGGGGAAGGCATCATCCCAGCCCCCGCCCCAATAGTTATCGAAATTTGCATCAACTGGGTAGGGCCGCGGAGCTATTCGCGGGTTGTGCCACAAGTAATTCCTTCCTGTGGGTTTCCAGACCAGGTCGTAAATCTTGGCGCCAACCTCTGGCAGAACGGTTAACCAAAACCAGTTGTTTTCAAGCTCGACGGTCTTTAATCCACGTACAACCTGAGATATTTGAGCGGTAGTGCGCAACATGCCCCCTTGATTCCCAATTCACCAAGGCTACCCATTATTCCTGCAACAGCACAAATCGCCGGAAGATCTAACGGCGGACAGCAAGACACTCAATCCGCCGACAATACGGCGCGGGAATGTTCTAACGTTTGCTCAATATCGCTAGTGCAGTGGGCAAAGGAAATTGAGCATTGCTTTGTCGCCAATGGGAAAACGTAGATTCCTCGCTGAATCAACCTCATTCGAAATTCGCTGTCCTTCCTAAAATCATGATGAGCCGCAAGGTCGTGCCAGTCCTTTGGACGGTGGTCCATAAAATAGAGGCAGAAAGCTGAACTTTGCCTGGTTACAACAGCACAGAGTCCCATGCTTGAAATGATATCTTGCAGTCCTTGCTCTATTGCGGCTCCCATGTACTCCAGGTGGGAGTAGACCTCTCCATCGTTCATTAACAGGCGTTCGATGGTCGCAATTGCCGCAGCGACTGGTACAGGGTGTGCGTTGTAGGTTCCAGCCAGCAACACCCTCTTGCGGCTGTCGGGGTGGACAAAGTAGTCCATCAACTCCTTTCTTCCACCGAGCGCCGCAATCGGATATCCGTTCGCCAGAGCCTTACCGTAGATGACAAGATCAGGGCAGACGCCCGCTATACTTGCGTAGCCTCCAATCGCGTGCCGGAAGCCCGTCTTGACTTCATCGAAGATCAGTAGATATCCAAACTGGTCAGCCATATCTCGCAGGCCTTGCAGATAACCCTGTTCCGGCTTGACGATTCCAATGTTTTGAAGGATGGGCTCTGTAATGAGCGCCGCGACCGGATATTTCTCGCAAACATATTTGACCGATTGAAGGTCGTTAAAATTGATCGGGTGAACGAGCGCTTGATGATTTGCAGGAACCCCTGAGCTAATCGGGATATAAGGGTATTCTCCGGGCGATATGCGGGGCCCCAGTTGTTCAAGCGGCGTCATAAGGTTGCAGGAGACGTCATTGTGCCAGCCATTGTAGCCGCCCTGGATCACGATAATGTGATCTCGCCCCGTCACCGCGCGGGCCAAGCGCACGGCTTGGTAGGTGGCTTCGCTACCCGTATTCAGGAGCTGGACTGACTCAACCCACGGAATGTTTTCGCATATCAGCTCTGCGAGCCGCCCTTCCCATTCGGTCGTTCCCGTGCCAAACAAACTCTGCCTGTTCTTAATGGCAGCCGTCACAGCCTCTGAAACGTAAGGGTCATTATGTCCGAGAATATGGGGTGCAAACGCAGCATGATAATCAATGTAGCGATTGCCTTCGACGTCCCAGATATATGCACCATCGCCTTTAGTAAAAACAATTTCAGGCCGAGTGGCGCGGTTGACTGAAACGACACCTCCAGGAATAAACTTCTTGTTTCGGGCCAATATGTTGCTTGAAGTTTTGTATTGGGTGTTCATATAGAGATCGAGACTCTCATTACTCTTCCAACAGTAATCAGTCCAGCGCTAAAGCAACAGGACCTTGCAACCAGCTGGATAGCCGTTATTTCCAGGTCCATGGATTAGTTTCAAGCTCGCAAGATTCTGCGATGATTCGCCACGCCCTGGAATGGCACCCTCTCTTCTATGTTCGGCCCATCTGAGGCTCATAGGGCTTGTCGTCGCTTGTAGCGCAAAGGAAATCAAAGTCACACCCTTCGTGTGCCTGGAGAACGTGGTCTAAGAACATCGTGTAGTACCCACGACGGAAACGGCATGGCGCGGGCTTCCACTCCTCCATTCTCTTTTTGAGTTCGCTGTCGGAAATCAGGACATCAATTCGGCGTTTCGGAACGTCCAGACAAATCGTATCTCCTGTTCTAACTGCGGCCAGTGGCCCGCCTTTTGCTGATTCAGGAGAAATGTGCAGGACGACGGTTCCGAAGCTGGTGCCGCTCATCCGTGCATCGCTTACCCTTACCATGTCTTTAACACCGCGCTTTACCAACTTCGTGGGCAGGGGAATCATCCCCCATTCAGGCATTCCTGGCGCGCCGATCGGGCCAGCGTTCCGAAGGACAAGCGTACAGGACTCGTCAACATCAAGATCTGGGTCTTCAACCTTTTTTAACATTTCTTCGTAGTTGTCAAACACAATGGCGCGCCCGCTGTGTTGGAGCAGGCTGGGCGATGCAGCAGAAGCCTTGATAATGGCCCCGTTTGGTGCAAGATTACCGTAAAGAACAGCGAGCGATTCCCCGGGTCGCACTGGACGATCCAAAGGTCGAATGACATCTGAATTGTGGCAGTGGGCTTCGGTGGCGTTTTGTTCGATTGTTTTTCCGGTGGCCGTCAGGGCATCCCGATGAAGCAGAGGTAACATTCCCTTTATGACGGCTTGGATTCCTCCCGCATAGAAAAGATCTTCCATCAGGTAGGCTCCCGTCGGTTGTAAATTGGCAATGACGGGGGTCGAACGAGCCAGCTTGTCGAAAAGGTCAAGTGGAAGACGAATGCCGCGCCGACCTGCTATGGCAATGAGGTGAATCACCGCGTTGGTTGATCCACCAAGAGCGGCTAACGCCCGAATGGCATTCTCGAATGCAGCTTCGGTAAGGATCTTTGAAGGCCGTAGGTCTTCTTCTACCATTTTGACAATTCGGCGTCCCGTGGCTTCTGCGGACGCTAATCGGCGGGAGTCCGCAGCCGGGATGCTTGCCCCATTTGGCAGCAGCATGCCTAGTACCTCTGCTAAGCCCGTCATGGTTGAGGCAGTACCCATCGTGTTACAGGTCCCCGCGCTCCGAGAATAGCAACTTTCCAGTTCCTCCCACTCCCTGTCACTCAATCGCCCGCTCCTGCGCTCATCCCAGAATTTCCAAAGGTCGGTCCCGGATCCTATCTCCTGATTTCGCCACCGGCCGCTTAGCATCGGACCAACAGGCACCATTATGGCGGGGACGTCCATGCTGGCCGCGCCCATTAATTGAGCCGGCGTTGTCTTATCGCATCCGCACAGGAGCACAACTCCGTCGATCGGGTTTGATCGAATCATCTCCTCAACGTCCATTGCCATCAGGTTGCGATAAAGCATTGTTGTAGGCATGGTCAACTCTTCGCCGAGGGAGATCGTCATGAACTCAAGCGGTAATCCACCTGCAGCCCATACTCCGCGCTTTACAGCGTCAGCGACTGCGCGAAGATGGACGTTGCAATTGTTGAGTTCGCTCCATGAATTGCAGACGCCGATAACTGGCCGTCCCGAAAATGAACTCTTGGTAAATCCTATAGAACGCAGGGCAGCTCGGTGCTGGAATCCTGTATCAGTTTCGGGGCCGAACCATTTCTCGCTGCGAAGTTTTGAATTCATGGGTTTCTCTCGACTAAGTGCGGCATCTGTGGCACGGATTCGTTCTTCTACTCATCTTCCTTGGATTGCCGCTCCACATGGGAGCACTGCAATGACCCACGCAGCATGCTTCTGCCCTTCGACCCTTATGTGCCAATCAGTAAAATAGCGGCCTGGAGTTCCCTGAAGAGAGAGAATCCCCACGCCTAACACAAAGACCTGGATATCGACGATGCATTTCAGTCAGAGGCCCGGTCTCACAAGTTCTGCTCAGCTTCGTCACATATACACCGATATGATTCTTCAACCTGCCTCATGATCGGGCCTTCACGTGGCAGACTGTAATTCGTGATTACCGGGCGAATTTGTTTGCAAACTTGATACCCTTTCTGGTCAAGCGCCCGAAGTTCCTGCTACGAAGCCCATCTGGAATGAGATCGTATCAGCAACCTTGCGTACCCTTCTCGCCAAGACATCGAGGTTGTCTGGATGGATTTGAGCCGTGGTGCCCGCAATGCTGATGCCTGCAATGCACACACCGTTGTGGTCAAGTACCGGGGCTCCAATACAACGCAATCCTATCTCATCCTCCTCGTCATCGTAGGAATAACCCTGTTCACGGATTTGAGCTAATTCCTCCCGAAGACGCTTTGCCGATGAAAGGGTCTTCGAGTTGTGCTGAGGAAGCCCGTATCCGCGGATCAGCTTGGATACCTCTTCCTTAGGCAGATGAGCCAACAAGGCCTTTCCCACACCCGTACAGTGCAAGTCCATTTGTTTACCGGGCCATGTGGCTAAACGAATCAAACCAGGAGGATCGATTTTCTCGATCAGGATTGCTGTCCCGCGTTCTGGTATTGCCATATGAACTGTTAGACCTGTCTCTTGTGCCAGAGGGAGCAGGAAAGGAAGCGCTTGTTCCTTTAACTCCAGTCGATTGATAGAGCTTGTGGCGAGTGAAAACATTTTGATGCCGAATAGATAACGACCCGTAACTTCACTCCGGTGCAGGTACCCTGTCCGCTCCAGAGTAAGCAACAGAGAGTGGACGGAGCTCTTGGGTAACCCGGTGCGTGTGCTGAGATTCGAGAGGGTCAGCCCTCTATGAGAATCCGCAAGGATCTCCAGAATGCGTAGGGCCCTTTCCAAAGAGGGAACCGATGGAGTTCGTAAAGTCGACATCATAAATACCTTAAACTCTGTCCAATAGCCTGAACGCGATTCATGTTTAGGCTTGACAGTGCGAGGACACTAACATACTTTTACGGCGAATGTAAATTCACCTGTTCAGAATACTGAACACAGATTGCTCGATATCGGCGGTTAGGGGGGATCACGATAAGAATAATGACGCAGGCTCCCTGGAGATGAGAGCGGTTTTTCTCAAAGTGTTAATTATTATCAAACAAGTAGAGAAAATATATCTTGACACCACGAAATTCATGTTAATAATAACCATGATAGCGTCATATGGGTCGGCTAATCAAGGGCATTAGACCGTAGGGTTGGCGTATGTGAAAGGAGATGTGGCGATGAAGACCGAATCTGATCACGGGGCATCGGTAAGGCTTATTTTTGCTGTATGTATGCTGTGTGCATTCCTACCGATATGCTTGAGCCTTCAAGCCCAAGTTAATACTGGGCAAATTATGGGTTACGTTTACGACCCGTCGCATGCAGCAGTCCCTGGCGCGACGGTGCGGGTTACGAACGAAGCTACAAACATCGTCACGACAACGCAGTCGAACTCGACTGGAAGCTACCTATCGAACTACCTTGTCCCGGGCCTGTATAAGATTGAAGTAACGCAGACGGGTTTCACAACTGATGTCGAAACCGGTATTACGGTTACGGCTGGGCAGGCCACCCGATTGGACATTACCCTGAAAGTAGGGCAGGTGCGCAATGTCGTCCAGGTCAAGGCCAACCCTGTGGCGGTTAACACCGAAAACGCACAGGAGACTTGGAATTTTAGTCACCAAACGTTGGAGAACCTTCCCAATATTGACCGGAACCCTCTGTACGGGCTCAGTCTGCTGCCGGGGGCGAACTCGGGCGCTGGTAGCGGGAATTACTTTACAAATGGCAATGAGGATGGCTCGGCTGCTGCACAGCTCAACCCACAACTGTCTTCATTCGGGGGACTAGATGCAAACGCAAACAGCGTCTACATTGAGGGTATCCCCACCAGAGAGCCACAAAACGCTTATATCAGCCTTGTGCCTCCTCCTGACGCAG
>JAJYJL010000588.1 GCA_021789565.1 Acidobacteriota bacterium | reverse complement strand
GCAGGCCAGCTAAAAGAACCAAACCAAATATGAATGATTTCATTAACAGCACTACCCCTTTCGAGATGCGGGATTCAGTGCGCATCACGGGCCCTCCGTCTCCGGTTGCGGCTGCAACAACCGTCTTAAAAGTTACCGGTCCGGAGATAACAAGTCTCCATGACCATCATTCAGAATGTTGCGCACCCGAACTCTTGGTCTGCGAACCCTTGTATGCTGCACCAAGAACCAGAAAACTGGCAAGATCGTCCAGTTGCCTTGTACTCAGCCTTCTCCCGTAATCGCCAGGCATGATTGATCGCGGCTCGCGCGTAATCCGTGCAATATCAGACTTCATCAAAAGATGAAACGCGCCGTCTTCACCGAGCAGCACGATAGAAAAGTTGTCTTCATTCCGGACCAGGCCCGAAAAGTTTTGTCCCGAGTTCGTAACAACCGTGACCCGCTGCGACCGCGTCTCATCAGCGTTATCAGGGTGCACGATAATCTGGCGGATATCCTTTTCCGAGTGCGTGCGGCCGAATTCCGACAAGTCGGATGCAATAAAACCGCCTTTGCCGCCCGCCATGTGGCAATCGGAGCAATGGGCTTCGCCAAAAAACAGCTTTGCTCCTGCCGAGGGATCTCCCTTCAGGTTCGCCGTATTGCCGGCGCCACGCAGTTCATGAACGTATCGGACAATCTCCATAATTTGTTGCGCCGTCAGGAAGCCGAAGGAGGGCATCCCCTTGTCCGGTATGCCGCTGCGAATGATCGAGGCAAGCGCCTCGTCCGTCCGCGCCGCCGCAGACGCAGTATTAATAATCCCGACGGCGCGTTCACCGCCACGCCCGTCGAGCCCGTGGCACGGCGCGCAACGCGTTGCAAAGGACTGCTTCCCCTTGTCGAGGGCATGCGTGGCGCCCCGCCCGTCGCCGGCCCGAGCCTGCTGACCAAAGCACATCGTTGAAACAGACAGAGCGGTCGCGCACAGGAAAGCAAATACGGCAATCGCTGCAGCGTACCGGCCAATGGGGCGCAACATCCCGGAAGTCGGCTCATTGCCCTTCGCCGTTCCACGCGGCAGCCGATTCAAACAAGACATCCCACCCCTTCTATCTAAAGCGGTTTCTGGTGTTCCGCGACGTACTGATCCAGCTTCGACTCCGGAGGCCCAATGTAATGGAAGGCCTCCGCCCACTCCAGTCCATGCTTCTGGCCGAGTTCCCGGTCTGAGGGAACTCCTCTGAGCGCCTTCGAGTCGAAGTCCAGGACGATGTGCTTAAAGTACTCGCGATTTGCGGTGTCGTCATCGTCCCCAAGTATGGGCAGCCGTTTGCCCTTCGCTGCAAGCTGCTGCCTCAACCGGGCACCGTTGTTTCCTCCCGGCCCCTGAGTAACGATCGCCACGTTGGCGGCAACCTTCTGGTCGATGTACGGACTAATGTCCACAATGCGGTTCACCAGTTGTGGCCCGCGCGCAAAATAATACTTCTCTTGCACGCCGTGCGGCTCCAGACCCGCTTCCAATTGCTCGGGATAGTCCTTGCTCATTCCGGCCATCCAGCAAGCCGCTTCCACCATCTTTGCGGTGACGTAATGGTCGGGATTTTCTTCATAGATGCCCCAGGGATCGTAAGAAATCACCGTATCCACCTTCAACATGCGAAACAGAAAAATGAGGCGGCCACGGAAATCCTGCAAGGGCTCACTGTCCATGCAATGGTTTCGATATTCAAGGTTGAAAGTCTTCTTGAGGCCCAGCGCCTTGGCCACCGCCTCATTGTCAATCTCGTTGTGTAGCACGGTCTCTCCGGTAGTCCCAGCGCCGGCCATTTCGTCATTCGTCGTGCGGATCAGGTAGCCCGCGTGGCCTTCCTTGATCAGTTTTGCCACCGTGCCCCCGGCAAAAATCGCGATGTCATCAACGTGCGGCTGGATGGCTGCCAGCACCTTTCCGGCGTGGGGCTGCCCGGATGCCGTCCTTTCAATAACAACCTCATCTTCCGTCCGGTAGAGCTGCTCTCTCTTTCCGTCCTCCATCGGGCTTTTCTCCGCGTCGCTCGCGAACGGCAACCCCATCGCGCTGCCCGCCAGCGCGCCGCCGATAAATTCCCGCCTTTTGATGTTCATGGTGGCTCCTGTTGGCCTGTTTAGATCTCTGCTTACTTGAACCTCGCAAAACAGGGAAGTTCCTTTCCGATAGCGATTCCAGGACTGTGCAACAATACTACCCTTTTGAGAAACTGTGCACTGAAAAATGCAGCTACAAGAGCCACTGATCCGCGTTTCCTGACGCATCAACCCCTGTTGCCGGTTTAGAGAATTAAGCAAGCTTGGGCCAGAAGCATTCCGGCCAAAAACATGCAGGATAATCACTTGACCTACCCCAAGCAGGAGAGTAAGTTAAGCGTAGTTCAGGACAGGCCGAAGAAAGATGCCGAATGATTCCAGGGCGACTTTGCGGCGATGGACATCCGGCTTAGTGTTTTTCCCAGAGGCTACTCGTGCGTGAAGTCAGAAGTCTCAATTGGCGGCTTTAGTGGCTTCTTAAGCACGGCGGGAGGGCCGCAGGTACCGGGAACGAACCTCTTCCGATTAACCCGCGAAGCGGCCCTTCCAACACATTCTCCTGCGTCGATTCTGGGCTGTTTTTGTGCTCTGAACACGATCTTGCAAGACGATTGAAAGAAGGTCATGCAGGATCTTTCAGCCGAACCTGACCGATGGAATCCGATACGAGAGGCAATCCAATGCCCAACGACCTACTTTCTCGACGAAAGTTTTTCTCACGCGGAGGCAGCGTGCTTGCCGCATCCACAATGCTGCCTCTGGGGGCCTCTGAAGCAGACGCAAGACCACAGGAACACGAAATGAATGAGGGAGAAGATTACTACTCGAAGCTGAATCTGAGACCGTTCATCAATGCAGCCGGAACCTACACCTATCTGACCGCCTCGATTATGCCGCCGGCGGTGCGGGCGGCCGTTGACCGGGCGGCACTATCGCCGGTGAACCTGATCGACTTGCAGAAAGCTGCGGGTGAGTACTTGGCCCGGAAATTACACTGCGAAGCCGCGCTGGTCAGCGACGGGGCGGCCTCGGCGATGACGTTGTCTACGGCGGCCTGCATCACGCGGGGAAGAGAGCGGGCAATACTCAATGTGCCCACTGATATGTCCGAATTGCCCAATGAAGTGCTGATCCAGCGCGCGCATCGCTACGAATACGACCATGCCATTCGTTGCTGCGGTGTGAAAATGGTGGAGGTTGAGACGCTGGAAGACTATGACCGCGCCTTCTCTCCACGAACCGCCATGGCGCACTTCTTCAATGCCGCACAGGGCGGGCAGATCAGCCGCGAAGACTGGATCCGCATTGCGCACAAGCACGGCGTGCCAGCCTCCAACGACGCGGCCGCCGACGTGCCTCCCAAGTCGCGCTTGTGGGAATACACGCAAATGGGTTTTGACCTGGTACAGTTTTCCGGCGGCAAAGGATTGCGCGGCCCGCAAAACAGCGGCCTGCTGTTGGGAAGAAAAGATCTGGTGGAAGCGGCGGCGATGAACAACAATCCTTACAGTGACACCGTCGGACGCGGCATGAAGGTTTCAAAGGAACAGATCGTCGGCCTCGTGGCAGCAGTGGACTGGTTTCTCGATCAGGATGAAACCGAAATGCGGGCGGAGTTCCAGAAGCGCGCTGAATTGATTGCTGCTGCAGTGGAGAAACTTCCTTCGGTCAAAACCCAGATCTTTGTTCCCCCGGTTGCCAACAACGTCCCACATCTGCTGATCAATTATGATATGAACCGGCTGAAGATCCCGGCCAACGACGTGCAAACCGAATTGATCGAGGGAACACCAAGCATCGCGCTGAATCCCGCCACGGGCAGCGAGAAGGAAAGCCTGATGAAAGGCGTCGTGCCGGGTCCGAATGGAATTGTCGTAGGCGTCTGGATGATGCAGCCAGGCGAGGATACAGTTGTTGCCAGACGGCTACACGAAGTCCTCTCCAAAGCTGCCGCAGCCTGATCAACGCTACAACGACAACGCCGGAAAGTGAAAGCGCATGAAGCATCATTCCCGCCGTGACATTTTGAAAGAATTGGGAATGGGTGCGGCTGCGTTCTCGATGGGCGCAGGCACCGCCCGGCCGGCAGGCGCTGCTTCGGAAGGTTCAGCCGACAAGGGTGAAAGTCCCACTTCCGGAACGGTAATGGCCATTGCTGCTCATCCGGGGGACGCCTTGTTCACGATGGGCGCGGCGGTGGCCCGTCAAATAAATGCCGGAGGCAAGGGGATATTCCTCAATCTCACTCACGGTGAGCGGGGCAATCCGTCGATTTCTCCAGCGGAATACGGGGTGATGCAGGTTGCAGCAACTGACAAGGCGGCCAGCATTCTGGGCGCCGGGACCGCTTATCTTTCTTATCCCGATGGCGAGGTTCCCGACAACGAGGAAGCCCGCTTCGCTGTCTGTGACGCGATCCGGCAGCATCGACCCGAAATCATCATCACGCATTGGAAAGGCAGTTTCCACAAAGACCATCGCGCCTGCTACAACATTGTCAACGACGCGATCTTCTACGCTGGGCTTCCCGGCATCAAGCGAAAGCTTCAGGCCCATTCGGCCAGCAAACTTCTGTTCCCTGAAAACTGGGAGGACGCGGAGGGCTTCCGGCAGGACATCTATCTGGATGTGAGTGACGTTTTTGACCGCTGGGTCAAAGCCTGCGAGGTTTTCCCCATGTGGCGAGGCGAGACAGGCTTTCACTACGACGACTACTACCAGAGCCTGGCAGTGGCCCGCGGCAGCCTGGCAAGAATCGGACAGAAAGACAGCAGCCGCTTCAAGTACGCGGTGGCGCTGATGCTCCCGCCCGATTACGGCGCCCGCCGGACCGAATCCCTTTCATCCCCAGGCATAACAGGCCAGTCAACGATCTGATCACCATCTCAAATCGGAATTGCGTCAATGCGGCAGCGTGAAACTGAAGATGTCGCTTCCCGCGGCGATCGCAACGTACTGTACTCCATCGACGGCATAGCTCATCGGAGAGGCGTGGATGTTTTGCCCCGTGTTGAAGTGCCACAGCGGCGCGCCGGTGCGCGCGTCAATCGCCTCAAAACTTTCGGCGTCGTCTCCGAAGAATACCAGGCCTCCCGCCGTACTCATGGTTCCGGCCCAGGAACGGCCTTCGCCCACCTGAGGATAGCGCCACGCAATCTTTCCGCTATCAACGTCGAAAGCCACGAGAGTCTTTTTCCCCTTATCGCCGGGGATCTGTTCAGCACCCGTGTTGTAATAGCTCTCGCCCTTTACAAAAGGCTCGGGCTTAGCGCGGGCCAAGTTGCAATCGCGGAGTGCCAAAAAATAGAAAAGGTGCGTCAGGGGATTATAAGTAGGCGAGAACCAGTTGGTTGCACCAGCTATGCCCGGACAAACTCGGGTACCGTTGGGCGTGGGAATTACCCCGGTAGTAATCGGACGGCCTTCGGTATCAATTCCTTTGGCCCAGTTAATAGAGGGCTCAAAAAGCGTTGCCTCAAGAAATTTCCCATTGGTCCGGTCGAGAACGTAGATGAAGCCGTTTCGGTCGGCCTGCACCAGAAGCTTTCGGGGCTCGCCCTTGTAACGTCCATCGATCAGCACAGGCGTTTCGACAGCATCAAGGTCGTACAGATCGTGTGGTGTAAATTGAAAGTACCATTTCAACTTGCCGGTATCAGGATCGAGCGCCAATACGCAATCGCTATACAGATTGTCGCCAGGGCGTTGTGATCCCTCAAAGTCCGGCCCGGGATTTCCTGTGCACCAGAAGAGCGTGTTCGTTTCCGGATCGTACGTGCCGGGCATCCATGCCGTTGCGCCGCCGTGCCTCCAGATGTCGCCCTTTCCCCAGGTGCCAAAATTCGGATCGCCCGGCCCG
>JAJYJL010000587.1 GCA_021789565.1 Acidobacteriota bacterium | reverse complement strand
CACGCTCGAATTGTTGGACTCCATCCGCCGGCGCGGAATCTCCCAGGGAATATGTTTCCAGCGTCCCCAATCGGAAGTGAAGGTCGGGATTGGCGGGGTTTAGCCGCACAGCCTCTCGCAAATCAGCAATCTTCTCGGTTGCCCCCAGCCTTTGCGCAATGCCCATGCGGATGCCTGTGGTCGCCAGACCAAGCGCCGGCAGGCCAACCACCAGCAACAAGCCTCTCTGTTTCCAGCGGCTGCGCATGGAGTATTCGATTAGTCGCGAGGCAAACAATTTTCGAACCATCCAAAAGTTCACTACGACTTCAATTTTCCGGGATAAATTGCCAGGACGCTTTCTCCCGCGTTGACTTTTACCTATGGATTTCTTTGTTGGAACAGAACTCAGTTCTGAGGGAGAGAACTGGTTTTGGGCGTCTCCGAGGAGGTCTGACTCGAGCTTGTATAAGTCGGTCCCTGATCCCGGTAATAATATCGATGATAGTTCTTATAGACGCACCCGTAATAACCGTCGTAACGCAAATCCACCTTATTGAGAACCGTGCCCAGAACCCTGGCGCCGGCTGATTCCAGCGTCTTGTAGGCGCGCAGGAGGGCGCCGCTGGGGGTGACACCGCTTTCCACGACCAGCACCACTCCATCGACAAACTTTGAAAGAACGATTGCGTCTGTAACCAGCAACACAGGCGGGGAATCAATGACCAAGTAGTCGAAGCAGTGCCGCAGGCCCGCAAGAAGCTGCTCCATGGTGGCTGATGAAAGCAGCTCGGAAGGGTTGGAAGGATACTGTCCGGCAGGGAGCGTCCACAGGTTCGGCGCAAGTTCGGAACTCTCAACAGACGCATCGAAGCCATGGGCTCCCGTTAGAATCCCGCTGAGGCCTTTTGTACCCGAAAGACCCAGCGTGCTCGCAACCTCCGGCTTGCGAAGATCCCCATCGATCAGCAAAACTCGTCCACCCCGCTGAGCAAGGGCCAGCGCCAGGTTTACTGAAGCAGCGGTTTTCCCTTCGCCGGGTTGGGCACTGGTCACCAGCAGCGCCTGCGGCGGCGGGGGAGCGCTGGACAGCAAAATCAAGGTGCGAAGCGAGCGGAAACTTTCAGCGAGAGCCGAGTGAGGACACCGGGAAACCGCAAGAGCCACAACATGATCGTGGCCTGCCCTCCGAGGGTCATGTTTGCCGTCCTGCAAGGACCGCCGCTTAAGGGAGAATGCTGCGGGGATCACCGCCAAGTTAGGCGTGGGAAGCAATCGCTCCACATCCTCGGCATTCATAATGGAAGTGTCAAGTCCTTCCTCAACCAGAGCCAGCGTGATGCCGAAAATGAGTCCCACCATGAGGCCGACAGCGATGTTGAGTGCTTTTTTCGGACGTACCGGAAGGGTAGGGGTGAGGGCGCGATCGACAATGTGGATGTTTGTGGCCCGCAGTCCAGCTGTGACCGTGGCGTCCTTCAGCCGCTTCAGCAGGCTGTCATAGAGATCTTGGTTTGTTTCAAAGTCGTGCTTCAAGATGTTGTGCTGTATCAGCAGTTGATTCAAATTTTCCATCTCGATTTTCGCCTCGGCCACTTCCCGGCCCAAAATCTCTTCCTTACCCATGGCTGCATCATAATTCCTCCGGATGCGATTCACGCTCCGCCAGCGCTCCTCGGCAATCAACGACTGCACGGTATTGATCTGGTCCTTGAGCCGCGCCACTTTGGGAAACTTAGGCCCATATTGAGCCAGAGTGTTCACGTAGCCGGTCTTCAAGTCGGCAAATTTTTCTTCCAGCATTTGCAACAGGTCGTCTTGGGCCAGCAGCGCGGTCTGGGATGGGTTGGATTTCACTAAGTCGTAAAGGGATTGCTCCTCCGCCAGGTGGTTCTGGGCCTGTGTAAATTCCTGGCCCAATGAGGCAAGGTCTTGCGCGGCCAGGCTTTCTTTGTCTCCGACGTCGACAATGGCGTTCTGCCGCTCATAATTCACCAGCGCCTGCTGCGACGTTTCGACTTTCGCCTTGAGTTTGTCGAGTTGCTGTTCCATCCACCCGGAAGCCTGGCGGGTAGCGTCATATTTCGTCATGAAATTGTATTGAATGTAGTTGTTCATCAGAGCGTTTGCGACGCCCGAGGCCAGTTTTGGGTCTGTGCTATCAAAGCTCACCTCCAGCATGCGGCTATCCCGGGCCAAAGCAACGTGAAGGTGGTCATGAAAAACGCGGATCAGCCGCAACTGGAGAGAAGAGATATCCCCGGACAGTTGCTGGCCAGAAGGCGAAAGATCCCGGTTGAAATCCGGGTTCGCATCGAGCTTCAATCCTTCGATCGTCTCCCACGCCAGATGATTGCTGGTCAAAACATCCACTTGCGTTTGTAGGAAGCCGGCGTCGACGGTGGAGGGTGAATTGTTCTGGTCCGAACTTTGGAAGGGAGGAGCTTCGGGCTCAACTTCCACGCGCCCGGTGGCCCGAAAAGTGGGTCGCACCTTGAACGAGTAGATCGCAGTCAGAGTCACCAGCACAAAGGTCACCGTAAGGATTGTCCAGCGGCGCCTGCAAAGGGTGTTCCAGTAGTCGCGCAAATAGGAGTAAGCACTCTGGGCCTGCGTCTCAACGTCGGGGGTCATAGGAGCCAATCTCCGGCGAACACGTTCAGTTTTTTGGGAAAGTAAGCCTTCGTCTTCAGGCATCGTTGTCACTCAATTTTGTGCGCAGGTCAAAAAACAACCGGTTCAGCGGCGCCAGATGATAACACCGGTGGCAATCTGAATGGCAGCTTCGGCGCCCCGGTGGAGCGCCACCTTCGAGGCGCTGTCGGGGACAAAAAGGATGTCATTGGCCCGAAGAACAGGATCTGAGGCGTGGCCCGCCAAAATCTTTTTGAGATTGACGGCAACCTCTTCCCGCCCCGTTGGGAATTGCCGCCCACGCCGAATAATCATGACCTTCTTTTGAAGCGCCGTGGATTTCAATCCTTCTCCCAGCGCCACGGCTTGAAGAACGGTCATGTTTTCCCGCTCGCTGTTCAGGGTAAACCCGCCGGGACGGAGCACGGCGCCCACAACGTAAACCACTCCGGCGCGCTGGACAGTAACCTTGTCACCCGGATAGATCCTGACGTTCATGCGCGGGTCGCCGGTGGCAACCAACTTTCTCAAATTTACTTCGGTCGTGCCCGAGCCGGAAGCAGAGTATCCCGGGCCCTCGTCCATCCACGATGCCCGCAATGCCTCGTCACCGCGCGTAATGACGGCCGTGTCGCCGGCGTCCGGAGCGAGGCCTCCCGCCTGTGACAGGATGTCAAGCAGCGACACGGGACCGAACGTGGGATAGATCTGCGGATTTTGGACGGCACCCCAAATGGCCACGGCATGTGCCTGCGAGGATTTGACCGTGACCACCACGTGAGGATGGGTCACCAACTCCGCAACGCGGAGCCTACTCGAAATGACGGCCGAAAGCCCGTCGAGGCTTAATCCCTCGGCGGTGATGGGTGAAGAAAGGAGAGGAAGGGTGATCGTTCCTTCGGGGCTCACCCGATAATCCCGGGTCAATTCAGGCACGTCGACAACGTCCACATCCAGCACGTCATCCGCAGCTATGATGTACTCGGGGACAACTCCAGCCGGGCTGGATGTCAGGTTTTGGCGAAAGTGCGCAGCCGGGATTTTCAGCTCTTTGTTCGGCGCAATCGTTTGGCCGCGCAAGCCCGGCAGGGGATAGCACAGGACCATGCTTAGAAGCGCGGCCAGGCGGCAATGCACTCTACCGCAACCGGGCGAAACAGCTAGCTTCGCCCTGGAGGCGGTTCGTGCCGTCAATGTCAGCTTCAAGCGGTTTCCCATTGGGCAAAGCATCTGCTTCCTGCATCATCGCCCGCAACGCGTTCAATATCGACTGCGTCAACTTCCACGGCAACCGATCGCACCAGAAGCTCAACGGAAATAACCAGGCGATAGAGGGTCTTCTTACGAACGAGAATGCCTTCCATTCCTTCCAAGGGGCCTGTTCGAAGCCTGACCCGGTCCCCAAATCTCAGGAAGGGATGCGGCTCTACAGACAAGCCCTTCTCCACGATCCGCCGGACGGCCGCAATTTCCTCAAACGGTATGGGCGCCGGTGACCCGCCATGCCGCACGAAATCGTAGATTCCCGGGGCGTGAAGGATCGCGGCGCGCCGGTCAATTCGAGCAAAAATAAACACGTAATTTGGAAACAGCGGCTGCGATAGCTGCTTGATCCGGTCTTTCCATCGGTGGGTGGTGTTATAGAGGGGCAGGAAGGTTTCCACTCCGTTCCCGGCAAGAAACCTGGCTACCGACTTTTCGTGCTGGTGGCGCGTGTAAACCGCAAACCATGATGCGGACGGGATTGCCGGGGTGATTCGGCTTCTAATTTGCTCAAAGCTCCGCATTGTGAGTTACAGGAATACTTTCCCCGCATCCCTCTGCAACCTGAATTTTGAACGATGCTAGAACTCTTCTGACTGCCCCATCGCACCAGACCTTTCAGCGTTTCCGAAAACTATTTTGAAAATGGATCTCAGCCTTCTTCCGGGAAAAGCTCTGAAAGGATTTCTCTTGCATGCGCCCCCGATATGGCAACGTTTTCTTCAAAGTCCACCGCGACTTCATACCAGGAATCATAAAATGGGGATACAACTTTGCCTTCGTACCGAAACTCTATTTCCCGGCCGCCTCTGTCTGCGAACTCAATAAAAACCATGAGTTCCGTGCCTTCAGCTAAGGGATGGTCAAAGCAAATCCGCGCATTCCCTTCCCCAATCTCCTCGAGACGGCCTTTGAATTCTCTGACTCCTCGGTCGGTCTGAACCTTAGCCTTAACTGGAACCGAGATTCGCAGTCGGCGGGTCGGCTGCTTCGATTCCTCGGATTGTCGTCCCCGACCGGCTTCGCACATTTGTCTGGGTCTCACCAAGCCCTGCATCTTGCCCCACTGAGGTCTTCCGCACAACCGAACAAAAGGATGAAAGTTAGCCCCGTCATTTGTCGGGAGATTGTGCAAAGGTCCGTACTCGATCCCCGACGAATGTCGGTAAGGAGTGCGGATCGGCCCCCAACGGATTTCAGGCCAAACGGTTTAAGATGTTGCGTTACCAGTAGGCTACTGACTTGAGTTTTTGAATTCGGGAAAACCTGTTTCTTTGAAAATAGGATAAAGTTCTAATCGTTTAAATGCGGGTAGACATTCGATAAACTGATAGGCCTGAAAGGCTGGAAAGGCCTAAATAAGCCAGCCGATTGAATATTCAGGTTCGGGATCGTTAATCCAGTAATTGGGATCTCGCCTTGGATTGGCCTTTAGCAGCCAAGCCAGCAGCAGGAGTCTGGACCTCGGTGAATTTGTAGAAGCGGAGAGCGGCTTCAACCCTTGTTTTTACCCCGGTTTTTCGATAGATTGCCTCGATGTATGTCCTGACAGTACTCTCCGAAAGAAATAGCCGGCTGGCGATTTGTTTATTGTGAAATCCCCGGGAGAGAAGAACCAACACTTCGGTCTCGCGCGGGGTCAACCGGTCCAGCGTCGAATCCTGAACAGGCTTGCGGCGAACGAGGGCCTGGACCGCCTTCGCCATGATCCCATGGTTAAACCACATCTCGCCTCTGGCAAGCTTGTCGATTGCCTGCCGCATGACCGGTGGCTCGGCTCTCTTCGACACAATTCCCCAAGCCCCCCAGCGGACCGCCTGGACTGCGAACTTCTCATCCACTTCGTCCGTCAGCAAGAGACATTTGGTCGAGGGTGAAAGCACCCCGATGTAACGAATACAATTGGAACAAACGGGACAATGTTCGCAGTCGATCAGAAGGATCCCGGGCTTTGTCGCAATGATCTTGTCGGTCCCGTCAGAAACCGTACTCGCTTCAACCACCACGGCTAGACCACTAAAAGGCAAAGAAACCAA
>JAJYJL010000586.1 GCA_021789565.1 Acidobacteriota bacterium | reverse complement strand
CATAAGTACACGGGATGCCATAGCTGACCTCTCAAAAGGGAATTAGCCGGGCTAGTTTTTGTACGTCACCCGGTGAACGGCTTGAACGACCCGGGCTTTATCCGGCAGGCACAGGTGTTCCAGGGGCTTCGAATAGGGCATGGGAACATCGGTGCCGGTGACCCGCAGCACAGGAGCATCAAGGTAGTCGAAGGCCCGGTGCTGAATGGTGTCGGCAATCTGGGCTCCCACGCCGCAATAGTTCCAGCCCTCTTCCACCACCACCGCGCGATTAGTTTTCCTGACGGATTGGAGGATGGTCTCCGCATCGAGCGGCCGCAGAGTTCGAGGGTCGATAACTTCGGCGTCGACGCCTTCTTCCTCAAGTTGCCGCGCGGCTTCGAGCGCCACATGAACCATCTTGGAGTGCGCAATCAATGTGACATCTTTTCCGGGATGCTTGACTTCCGCCACGCCCAGCGGGATCGTATATTCTTCCTCCGGAACCTCGCCTTTCAAGCCGTAAAGCAGTTCGGACTCGATAAAAATGACCGGATTGTTGTCACGGATGGAGGATTTCAGCAGGCCCTTGGCGTCCGCCGGCGTCGAAGGCGTGACCACCTTCAGACCCGGAACGTGGCAGAACCAGGATTCGAGCGCCTGCGAGTGCTGCGCGGCAAGCTGATGGCCCGCGCCGCCCGGCCCCCGGATCACCATCGGAACCCCGCATTGCCCGCCGGACATATAAAGCATCTTGGCGGCGCCGTTCACGATTTGGTCGATGGCCAGCAGCGCAAAGTTAAAAGTCATCACCTCGACGATGGGCCGCAGCCCCGCCATGGCTGCTCCTACCCCGAGGCCCGTAAAACCGAGTTCGGTGATCGGCGTGTCCAACACGCGCTTCGCGCCAAACTCACTGAGCAATCCTTTCGTGACTTTGTAAGCTCCGTTGTAAGCGCCAACTTCTTCGCCCATCAGGAAAACGCGCTCATCGAGCCGCATTTCTTCACGCAGCGCCTGGTTGAGCGCTTCCCGGTAAGCTATGACCGCCATAAAGGCTCCCTTCTTTCTGTTGTAGCGCCGGTCGATGACCGGCGGCCCTTGCTGCAGCGTCGAGCGGGGGCAAGCACCGCCCGCCTGCTTGCAGATCGCCGCTACAAATGCCCTCGCTGCTCAGGCAACCTGTAGGGGCGCCGTCCCCGGCGCCCGCTCTTCCCAAAAGCGCGGTGAGGACACCGCGCCTACAGTCGAAGCTCCATCTTACAGCGGCCGGCTACTCCAGATAGACGTCAGTGATCAATTCCTCGGGCGGAGGAAATGGACTTTCGTCCGCAAAAGCCGCCGCCTGGTCCACCACTTCGCGAATCCTCCGGTCGAGGTCGTCCATATATTCCTGGTTGATGATGCCCAGGGACTCGAGCGTTGAACTGAAGCGCTTGATCGGGTCCCGCCGCCGATGTTCCGCCAGCTCTTCGCGGGTACGGTATGAGCCGTGGGCGGGATCGGACATCGAATGGCCCATAAACCGATAAGTCCGTGCTTCAATCAGGGTAGGAAGATCCTCTTTGCGGGCGCGCTCCACGGCTTCCGAGAGGACTTCCCGCACCGCCAGCACATCCATCCCGTCCACAGCCACCTTGCTCATATCGTAGGAGCTTGCTTTCTCGAAGAGGTCCCGGATCGCCGACGCCTTCTCGATCGGAGTCCCCATGCCGAAGCCGTTGTTCTCACACACGAAGACCACCGGCAACTTCCACAACTGTGCCAGGTTGAGGGATTCATGAAAGGAACCAATGTTGACCGCAGCCTCGCCAAAAAAGCATAAAGTTACGCGCGACTGGTTCAGGTACTTGGCCGCAAAGGCCACTCCCGCCGCCAGCGGAATCTGTCCGCCCACAATGCCGTGGCCGCCCAGAAGACCCAGATGTTGGTCGAACAGGTGCATCGACCCGCCCTTGCCTTTGGAAACGCCGGTCTGCTTGCCGCAAAGCTCGGCCATAATAGCTCCCGGATCAAGGCCGCGCACCAGAGCATGGCCGTGATCGCGATAAGAGCAAAGAATGGCGTCCTGCGGCTCAAGCGCGGAGATGGCGCCGACGCCCACGGCTTCCTGGCCGATGTAGAGGTGGCAGAAGCCTCCGATCTTGCCGAGCGTGTACAACTCCGCCGCTTTCTCCTCAAACCGCCGGATCAGCAGCATTTTTTCCAGAAGATCCTTCAAAAGTTCGGGATCTACCCGGCGCGCGCGGTCCTGCTGTTCCACCAGGGGAGCTTCCGCTCCGTTGGTTTCAGTAACATTGGCTGCGCCTCGGCTGGAATTGCCGGATTTCATTTTTGAGCCTCCTGATATTTGCCAACCTGCCCCAACCTAAGGATGATCTTAGTGTAGTCGTTTGCGTTAAGTCAGGCAAATGGGTATTAGGACGAACAGATATTCTACAATAACCTTGCTTTTTTGGGCAGTGCCGGTCAAACGGACCCGCCCCATACCCCAATAGGAGACTTGAAACGACATGAGAGCTTTTACGGAATACCTATGGTTTAACACCAAGAAAAAACGCGAGTTCGTCAATATCACCCCCGAACTGGAGAAGGCCCTGGCCGCCGCCAAAATCCAGGAAGGAATGGTTCTCGCCTCCGCGATGCATATTACGGCTGGGGTTTACATTAACGACGCCGAAGACGGTCTGATCGCCGATATCGAGGAATGGCTGGAGACGCTTGCCCCCTTCCGGGCCGATTACCGCCACCACCGCACGGGAGAAACCAACGGCGACGCCCACCTGAAAAACCTGCTGGTTGGCCATCAGGTGCTTGTGCCGGTCACCAAAGGGCGGCTCGACCTCGGCCCCTGGCAGCAGGTCTACTACGCCGAATTCGACGGCCAGCGCCGCAAACGCTTGGTGATCAAGGTGATGGGAGAATAGCACTGACATTTGCGGTTCAAGGTTCCGGCGTGTGCGCGGCGCGAGGGTACAGCCTCGTGCCTGCGACCCCACTTGTGGCATCAAGACTCGGTTGTTACAATTATGGCTTGCTTCCCCTGCGGGGTCGCTACCGTCAAACACTATTTCTCGATGCCACCCATTATTGAAGTCCAGGACTTAACGAAGGAGTTTCGCACCTTCCGCCGGCGCGAGGGCGTCTGGGGAGCGCTCCAGAACCTGTTTGTGCGCGAGCGCATCACCGTCCGCGCGGTCGAGAGCGTCAGCTTTTCAATCGAGACGGGCGAGATGGTGGGTTACATCGGCGCGAACGGTGCGGGCAAGTCAACCACCGTCAAAATGCTGACGGGCATTCTGGTTCCCACGGGCGGCCGCATTGTGGCCAACGGTTCCGTCCCTTACCGCGACCGCCGCCATTACACCCGGCACATCGGCGTGGTATTCGGCCAGCGAACCCAGCTTTGGTGGGACATCGCGGTGATTGAATCCTTCAAACTGCTGAAGGAGATTTACGAAGTCTCGGACGCCGACTATCGCCGGCGGCTCGGAGTGTTCTCTGAAATCCTCAACCTCAAAGGCTACCTCAACACGCCCGTGCGCAAGCTCAGCCTGGGCGAGCGGATGCGTTGCGACATTGCGGCTTCCCTGCTGCACAACCCGCCGGTGCTTTTCCTTGACGAACCCACAATCGGCCTCGACGTGGTGGCCAAAGACCGCATCCGGGAGTTCCTGAAAGAAGTCAACCGCATGGAACACACCACGGTCCTGCTGACCACCCACGACCTCTCGGACATCGAGGAGCTTTGCAAGAGGATTATCGTCATCGACCGCGGCAAAATTCTTTTTGACGGCGCGCTGCGGGAAATGAAAGCGCGCCGCGCGAAATATAACCAGGTGAAATTCATCCTGAAAGACCGCTCCCAGGTGGCGGGCCTGGCCCGGATCACCGCAGACGGCATCACCTGCGACCGCCAGGATGAGCTGACCTATCTAATGCGCTTTGACCGGGAGCGCTACTCGAACGCGGATATCATCCGCAACATCGTCACTACACTTGAAGTAAGCGACATTCTGGTGGAGGAAGAACCGATCGAGGACATCGTAAAGCGCATTTATTTGAGCGGCGAGGTCGGTTGATGGGAAACCCTGAGCTTGTCCTGCCCGCCCGGCCCGAGAACCGCTTTCGAATCGGCGCGGCCGCGCGCGTTTACGGCGAGTTCGTCCGCGTGGGCTTCGTGAATACGATTGCCTACCGGCTGCGCTACTACACCGGCATCGTGACTTATTTCATCTATGTCTCGGTTTACTATTTCATCTGGAAAGCGATTTACGCGCACAGCACAAGCATCGAGGGATTCGACTTCGGCCACCTGTTGACCTACGTCGCCGTCGGCTGGATCATCCGCTCGTTCTACTACAACAACATCGATCAGGACTTGGCGACCCAGGTGCTCGAAGGCAAGCTGGCCATGGACCTGATCAAACCGGTCAATCCTCAATTGATGTATATTGCCCAGGCGCTCGGCGAGTCCGTTTTCCGCCTGGCCATGCTGACCGTGCCCACGGCGGTCGTTCTGCTTCTCGTCTACCCGGTGCGCGCGCCCGCGAGCGGCTGGCATTTTGCGGCCTTTTTGCTCAGCGTGTTTCTCAGTTTCTTTCTGGTGGCGGGCATCAATTTCGCCATCGGCACATTTGCCATCCGCTTGAAATCGATTCTCGGCCTGCTGCGCGCCAAGTACTTTCTGCTGGAGCTTTTTTCAGGATTACTGATTCCCATCTCCTTCTTTCCTCATGCCTTTCAAACGGCGTTCGCGTACATGCCGTTCCAGTACATCAGCTACATTCCGGTGCTGCTCTATCTCGGAAAGATCAGCGGATTTGGAATCCTGAAGGCGCTCGGCATCCAGGTCTTTTGGGTGGCGGCCATGATCGCCGCCGGCCACGGCCTCTGGACATGGTCGAGCCGCCAGATCACCATCCAGGGCGGATAGAATCATGAAACGTCATTTCCGTCTTTTCACACTTTACTTGGCCCAGTACGCCAAGGTTCGCCTGGCGTACAAAGCCGATTTCATCATTGCCTTTTTCTCCTCCATGGCGGCAACGGTTTTGGGATTCGGGTTTGTTCTGGTGCTGTTCACCAAGATTCCCAAGCTTCAGGACTGGTCGTTCTACGAAATCCTGTTTCTTTACGGTTTTTCGCTGATCCCTTTGGGATTTTTCAACGTGGTCAGTTGGAACCTGTACCAGTTCGGCGACCTTTACGTCATTCAAGGGCGCTTTGACCGCATCCTGTTGCGGCCGGTGCACACGCTTTTCCAGGTGCTGTTTGAAAAATTCCGCTTTGAGTCGCTGCAGGAAGTTGTCACCGGCACGTTTGTGGTGGCCGTTGCGGCGGACAAGCTCCACGTGGCGTGGCCCGCCAGCAATTATTTCTGGTTCGTCCTGATGGTGGCCTCGGGCGCGCTAATATACCTTGCGGTGTTTCTGATGCTCACTGCGGTTTCCTTCTGGTTTGAAGATCGCGTGGGCATTGTGCCGCCGGTTTTCAACATGCTGACTTTCGGCCGCTATCCCTTGACCATTTACAATGTCTTTATCCAGTTCATGCTCAGTTGGGTCATTCCCTTCGGCTTCGCTTCCTTCTATCCCACAACGCATTTCCTGGGCCGCGCGTCCTTCAACACTCACTTCTATCTGGTGCCGGTGGTCGCAACCGGATTTTTTGGGCTGTCGCTTTTCGTCTGGGAGCGCGGCGTGCGCAACTATTCAAGCACCGGGTCGTAAGCCCCTGCTTTCAAGCCGCCCGGCGGGGCGGGTTCGCCAGTTCTTCTTTGACGGGATCGCCGCAATTGGTTAAAATCAACAATTTCAGGTAGAAACAACGTTCGTTTCCGGATACCCAATGCTGCGATTTTACACTTCCGGGGAGTCCCACGGCCAGGGGCTGGTGGCCATCCTTATGGGTTTGCCGGCGCATGTGCCCGTGAATTTTGCCT
>JAJYJL010000004.1 GCA_021789565.1 Acidobacteriota bacterium | reverse complement strand
GTAAGGGGATGGCACCACAAGAACCCGAGAATGTGGGTACCCTGGTTGCTCCGGGGAGCGATGTCCTTGGTCCCGGCCATTCTTACGGGTCGGTCACCGACAAGATCAGCGCCATCGTTCTCACCCGGGGCACCGGCAACAAATACAAGGTCGGCTTTGGGATGGCGGTGCTGCTGCTTCTGATGCTCAACTTCGGCATCACGGTCTTGATGGCAGAAGGTGTTGGAATCTGGGGAATCAATATTCCGGTCGCCTGGGGTTTCGCCATCACGAACTTTGTGTGGTGGATCGGAATCGGACACGCCGGGACGTTGATTTCAGCTTTCCTGCTGCTGATGCGCCAGAAGTGGCGCACCTCGATCAACCGGTTTGCCGAGGCCATGACGCTGTTTGCGGTAGCCTGCGCCGGCATGTTTCCCCTTTTGCACATGGGGCGGCCGTGGTTGTTTTACTATCTGCTTCCCTACCCTGACACGATGGGAGTGTGGCCACAGTTCCGCAGCCCGCTGGTGTGGGACGTTTTTGCGGTCTCGACCTATGCAACGGTTTCATTGTTGTTCTGGTATGTGGGTTTGATTCCCGACCTGGCAACTCTTCGTGACCGGGCCAATAAGAAGGTCAAAAAGATCATCTACGGCGTTTTCGCGCTGGGCTGGCGAGGTTCGGCGCGCCACTGGAAACGGTATGAAATGGCGGGATTGCTGCTGGCAGGACTGGCGACACCGCTGGTGGTCTCGGTCCACACCGTGGTGAGCTTCGACTTCACCATTGCCCTCGTTCCCGGCTGGCACAGCACGATCTTTCCGCCCTACTTCGTTGCCGGCGCCATCTACTCAGGGTTTGCCATGGTCATCGCCCTGGCCGTGCCGCTGCGCAAGTACTACGGACTGGAAGATTTCCTCACCATCCGGCACATCGACAACATGGGCAAGATGATGCTTGCCACCGGCATGATCGTGGCTTACAGCTACGTCATGGAAACCTTCATGGCCTTCTATAGCGGCAACAAGTTTGACATTTTCATGATCATGAACAGGATGACGGGACCCTACGCAGCGGTTTACTGGACGCTGATTGCCGTCAACCTGGTGATCCCGCAGATTTTATGGTCGTCGAAGATCAGGCGTAACCCCTTGTACCTTTGGCTGATTTCGTTCTCGGTGCAGACAGGCATGTGGCTGGAACGTTACATGATCATCGTCAGCAGCCTCAATCGCGACTTTATTCCTTCATCATGGGGAATGTATTATCCCACGCGGTGGGACTGGATGATCTTTATCGGCACGATCGGTTTATTTTTCACTCTGTTCTACCTGTTTATTCGCTTCCTTCCGATGATCTCGATTTTCGAGATGCGCGATCTGGTTCATAAAACGGCAGAGGAGGCCCATTCCTAGATGGATCAACGCCAGTCGATTTACGGATTGATGGCCGAGTTCCTCTCGGCGGAAGAACTTCTGGAAGCAACCCGGCACACCAGCGAAGCCGGTTACCGGAACGTGGATGCGTTTTCTCCCTTTCCGATCGAGGGACTTGCCGAAGCGCTCGGGTTCCACCGCACGAAATTGCCCGTCATGGTGTTTTTCGGAGGACTGGCAGGAACTTGCGGCGGCTTCTTCCTGCAGTGGTGGCCCAATGTCATCGGCTACCCGCAGAACATCGGCGGGAAACCCTGGGACAGTTGGCCCGCTTTCATTCCCATCACCTTTGAGCTGACCATCCTGTGCGCGGCGCTCACGACTGTTTTCGGACTGCTGGCGCTGAACAACCTTCCCTGCCCTTACCATCCGGTGTTCAACGTGGAACGGTTTGCGCACGCCAGCAGGGACCGCTTCTTCCTGCTGATCAAGGCAGACGATCCCAAGTTCGACAAGGAACAGACCAGAAATTTTCTGACAGAATTCAATCCTCGTGAGGTATCCGAAGTTGAAAGCTAAAAGGGGCCAGAGACAACCTTCATTGCCGGCAGCATCATCGGCGTCCTCTTGCAGGCACGTAGGCCGCCGGATGCGCCCCGCGCCGGCCTTCCGATGGGCAGCGATCGCTTTCCTGGGAGTACTGATGACGGGTTGCCGGCTGGATATGCATATCCAGCCCAAATACAAGGACGATGAGCCCAGCAGTTTCTTCAGCGACGGCCGCTCGGACCGGCCCGTAGTTCCCGGAACGGTTGCGCGAGGAGAGTTGCGGACCGACGAGTTGCTTTACACCGGCAAGATCAATGGCCAGATTGCAAACGTCTTCCCGTTTCCCATCACCAAGAAAGACCTGGAGCGCGGCCAGCAGCGCTTCAACATTTACTGCGCCCCTTGCCACGATTACACGGGGAGCGGCGATGGAATGATTGTTCAAAGAGGGTTTCCGCCTCCGCCTTCCTACCACACTGAACGCCTGATGAAGGCGCCAGTGGGCCATTTCTTTGACGTCATAACCAATGGTTACGGAACAATGTACAGCTACGCGGCCCGAGTTTCCCCCAGGGACCGCTGGTGCATTGCGGCTTATATACGAGCTTTGCAATTAAGCCAGAATGCGCCCACCAGCGACGTTCCGCCCCAAGAACTTACGAAACTTGAAGGATCGGCACAATGAACGAAGATACTCTGAAGCCCGGACTCGATCGTGCCCAACGCTGGTTCCTGATCGCCGGCGTGGCCGCTTCGGCGGCGTGTGTATTCGGAGCTTTTACAAACTGGACAGGATTCCTTCGGGCTTATCTCATCGGATATCTTCTCTGGTTACTGGTGGCACTGGGGTGCCTTGCGATTCTGTTGCTCCACCACCTGGTGGGAGGGAAATGGGGGTTCGTCATCCGGCGCACGCTGGAAGCGGGGACCCGGACATTTCCTCTGCTGGCGCTGCTCTTTATTCCTCTGCTGATCGGCCACGCAGACCCACATGTCTACCCGGTGGTCGCGGGAAGCTCGTTCAAGGCTTTTTACCTGAGCCCGCCATTTTACGTTGCTCGTGCGATCATTTACTTTGCCTGCTGGATCGGCTTTGCCTATTTCCTGAACAAATTGTCCGCCCAGCAGGACCTGGGAACGACCCACGGGTTGCTGAAGAAGTTCAACAACCTCAGCGCTCCGGGAATGCTGATCTATTGCGCCACCATCAGTTGGGCGTCGTTCGATTGGGTCATGTCGCTGGAGCCCAAATTTTTCTCGACTATTTTTGGCATGATTTTCATTATCATGCCGGCGCTGGCGGGGATGTCCTTCACCATTATTGTTTCCATGATTTCAGCGAAGCACAAGCCGCTATCGGGAGTTATTGATTATAAAAACTTCAATGACCTGGGCAATATCCTGCTGACCTTCGTGATGCTCTGGGCGTACATGTCTTTCTCTCAGTTTCTGATTATCTGGGCAGGCAACCTGCAGGACGAGAACTTCTGGTACACGGTTCGAGCCACCGGTGAATGGATGTGGGTGGCGCTGTTCATCATCCTCTTCCACTTTGCGGTGCCCTTTGTCCTGCTGCTCAATCGGCCCGTGAAGAGGACCATGAAAGCGCTGGCCTTTGTGGGCAGCGGGCTGCTGGTGATGACCTGGATTGACCTCTACTGGTTCATTACGCCGGCCTTCTATCCGCTGGGGCCGCATCTTGACTGGATGGACATCGCGGCGCCTCTCGGAGTGGGAGGGTTGTGGCTGGCCTTCTTTATCCGCCAACTCCAGGCCAGGCCCCGGCTGCCGTTGCACGATCCAAGGTTTGAGGGAGTAGTTCAGCATGGATGAGAACACGACCCATTCTGAAAATCCGAAGCACCGCCACGAAACGCGGGATGCCGTGCCTCGAAACATTCTGTATTTCGCGGCTGGTCTCGCGATAGCCGTGGTGGCGGGTCTCCTGGTCAGTTGGGGAACCCTGGTATTCCTCCAGCATCACCAGACGTACCCTCCGCCTCAATCGTCAATCTCACGGGGCCGCGTTCTGCCGCCCGCGGGAATGCCGCAGCTTCAGACGCACCCCGATACGGACCTGCAGGTCTATCTGAATCAGCAACGCAAGATTCTCGACTCATACGGATGGGTCAACCGGAAGGACGGGGTGGTTCGAATTCCCATACAACGCGCAATGGACGTCCTGCTCCAGCAAGGCCTTCCGGTACGCAACAGCACAACCCCGAAGGGCGCGGTGCAGCCCGGAGAAGTGCAGCAGTATACGGTGCCGCAGGGCTACATGCCGCAAAACTAGGAGAAACACCGAAGCCGGCGGCCGGCAGGCTGCCAGGAAGTCAGGAAAAATCATGGTTGGGAAAAATGTTCAGAACAGGAATTGCGCCGCCGCGCCCGGCTTGCGCGATTGCTGGTCGATAAAACTGGGAATCGTTTTTGCGCTTTGCATGATGATAACCGCCGTGTCCCCGTCGGTTGCAAAGGGGCAAGTTTCCAAGGTCCTTCAAGCCCGTGGATTCCAGGGGCCTCCGCAGGGAGGAGCTTCCGCCCAAAATTCCAAGGTGGTGCCTCCCGAACTAAAAGATGTCGGGATTGACCAGAGGTTGAATAACCAGGTTCCACTGGACCTGGTCTTCCATGACGAGACGGGCAAAACGGTCCGGCTGGGCGACTACTTCGGAAAAAAGCCTGTCATCGTTTCCCTGATTTATTTTAACTGTCCACAGCTCTGCCCAATGGTCGAAAACGGATTGCTGGAGAGTCTCAGGGAAGTGCGGTTCAGCATCGGCGATCAGTACAATGTGCTGACGATCAGCTTTGATCCAAAGGACTCCCCCAATCAGGCCTTTGCGAAGAGGGCTACGTATCTTTCCATGTATAACCGCAAAGGCGCAGGCGCGGGATGGCACTTCCTGACCGGCGATGAAGCCTCGATCGCCTCTCTCACCAAGGCGCTGGGGTTCCGGTATCGTTACGATCCCGAAACCCAACAGTATTCCCACGCCACAGCCATCGTCGTCTTAACGCCTCAGGGCAAAGTCGCGCAGTATTTTTACGGTATTCGTTATCCAGCCGGCGCAGTCCGTCTGGCGCTGGTGGAGGCATCGCAGGGAAAGATTGGAAACCCCGTCGATGCCATTCTGCTTTATTGCAGCCACTACGATCCGGCCACGGGAAAATACAGCCTGATTATCTCCCGCGTGCTCTTTATCGCCGCGCTGGTTACCATCATTCTTCTGGGCGGGTTGTTACTGGTCCTGATTAAGAGCAAGCCTTCAAAACAGCACGGGCAACTCGCCGCCCAGGGGTCTGTTCGGGTCGGAAGGTAGAAGGATACGCTTCGAGTGAGTGGGCCTGAATTGGAGAGGGTGAAAGAATAAAATGCCACATGCGTTTCCCTTATTTCCGCAGCAAGCTTCGACGGTTGCTCCGGCGGTTGACCACCTTTTTTATTTTCTGACGGCGGTGTCCGTATTCTTCGGCACGCTCATCTTCCTGCTGATTTTCTATTTCGCAGTCAAATATCGCCGGCGGTCGAAGGACGAGGCGCCACCTAAAAACCAGGTGGTTAACAATATTCCGCTTGAGGTCACCTGGACAGTTATACCCATGATCCTGGTTGCCATCATGTATTTCTGGGGCGCCGAAATTTTTGTCCGCAATGCAATGCCGCCCAAGGACGCCACGGAAGTGTTCGTGATCGGCAAGCAATGGATGTGGCACATTGAACACACGAACGGTAAGCGTGAAATCAACGCGCTGCATATCCCGGTCGGAGTCCCGGTGAAGCTCACCATGACGTCGCAGGATGTCATTCACGATTTTTCAGTTCCCGCCTTCCGGATGAAGATGGACGTGCTGCCCGACCGCTACACGACGGAATGGTTTGAGGCCACTAAGCCGGGCAAATACCATCTTTTTTGCGACCAGTATTGCGGAATGGGCCATTCTCTGATGCGCGGCTGGGTTTATGTGATGACCCCGGAGGACTATCAGAAATGGCTGAATAGCGGGGTTTCGGGAACCACGATGGCCGAGCAGGGAGAGGCCCTCTATCGTCAATACGGATGCATCACCTGCCACGGCACGGGGAAAGGGCCGGCGTTCGTAGGACTATACGGCAAGCCGGTCAAGCTGTCCGACGGACAGACGGTGATCGCCAACGACGCGTACATTCGCGAGTCGATCCTCTACCCCTCCTCCCAGATTGTTAACGGATACCCAGCCATTATGCCCACGTTTAAGGGCCAGGTGACGGAAGAGCAGATCCTGCAGCTCACGGCCTATATCAAGTCGCTGGGCTCAAAAGAAAGGAATACGGGGACACCATGAGTAGTTCAGAAGTCGCAATCGAGCCGTCCATTCATTACCTGAATGTGGACTACAGCATTAAATCGTGGTTGCTGACCACCGACCACAAGCGGATTGCCTGGCTTTACCTGATGTCAATCACCTTCTTCTTTTCGATCGGTGGAGTGGCAGCGACCCTGATGCGGCTGAACTTGCTGGAGCCCCAGGGCTTGCTGGTCGAGCCGGAAACCTACAACAAGCTGTTCAGCATCCATGGGATCATCATGGTCTTTTTCTTCCTGGTACCCTCGATCCCTGCCGTGCTGGGCAACTTCCTGCTCCCCATAATGCTTGGAGCCCGCGACGTAGCCTTCCCCCGGTTGAACCTGTTGAGCTGGTACATTTTCATGACGGGTGGATCGTTTGTCCTATACTCGCTGATTGCCGGCGGCGTTGATACAGGCTGGACCTTTTACACGCCTCTGAGCACCCTGTACCTTAACACTCATGTGATGGCGGCCGCGAGCGGCGTGTTTATCGCGGGCTTTTCATCGATCCTCACCGGCCTGAATTTTGTCGTGACCATCCACAAGATGCGCGCGCCAGGCCTCACCTGGTTTCGTCTGCCGCTGTTTGTCTGGGCTTTGTATGCCGCCAGTATTATTTTCATCATCGGAACGCCGGTGATCGCCATCTCCCTCGCCCTTATCGTTATCGAGCGTTTTTTCCACGTCGGGATTTTTGACCCGGCCCTGGGCGGAGATCCCATACTCTTCCAGCACCTCTTCTGGTTCTATTCCCATCCGGCCGTGTATGTCATGATTCTCCCGTCGATGGGAGTGATCAGTGAATTGATCACTGCCTTTTCGAAGAAGAAGATTTTTGGCTATCACTTTATCGCGTTTTCCAGCGTCGCTATCGCCGCCATCGGCTTCCTGGTGTGGGGACACCATATGTTTGTCAGCGGCCAGTCCGTCTATGCCGGTCTGGTCTTCTCTGCCCTCAGCATGGCCGTGGCCATCCCGTCCGCGATCAAAGTCTTTAACTGGACTGCGACCCTCTATAAGGGGTCCATTTCCTATGAAGCTCCCATGCTCTATGCGCTGGGTTTCATCGGACTGTTCACTATCGGCGGGTTGACCGGCCTGTATCTGGCCAGCATTGGGGTGGACCAGCACGTTCACGACACTTACTTTGTCATCGCTCATTTCCACTACATCATGGTCGGCGGCGCCGTCATGGGTTACCTGGGAGGAATTCACTACTGGTGGCCCAAAATGACCGGCCGCTTGTACCCGGACGGATGGGCGAGGGTCGCGGCCATCATTATCTTTGTTGGATTCAACCTCACATTCTTCCCGCAATTTATCCTGGGGTACCTTGGCATGCCTCGGCGGTATGCAGTCTACCCGGCCGAGTTCCACACGCTGAACGTCATCTCGACCGCGGGCGCCTCTATTCTGGGCCTTGGTTATATTATTCCGCTGATTTATCTTGCCTGGTCGGCGCGCTACGGACCCATTGCAGGTCCGAATCCCTGGAAAGCAACTGGTCTGGAGTGGACCACGACCTCTCCCCCTCCAACCCACAATTTTGAGGAAACACCTGTTGTAACTGAAGAACCCTATGGCTATGATCGCATCGCGGAGGAAATACAAGTTGCATAACAGTCAAGCCGTTGTTGCCGAACAATTTGACGACCGGACGCAGCAACATGAAGCGGCCAGCCTTGGAATGTGGATCTTCCTGGCCACCGAGATCATGTTCTTTGGTGCTCTTTTTACAGGATACACCATTTATCGGAACCTTTACACGACGGCTTTTGAAGCGGGCAGCCACCTTCTGAACGCCAGGATCGGAGCCTTCAACACTGCGGTCCTGATTGGCAGCAGCTTGACGATGGCCCTGGCCGTTCATGCAGCTCAGACGGGCATGCGCAAACGGCTTATGGCATTCCTCGCTTCGACGATGGTCCTGGGCGGGCTCTTCCTATATGTCAAATTTGCCATCGAATGGGTTCACGACTATAGGGACGGCATAGTCCCGGGATTGCACTTCACTTATTCGGGACCGCAGGCCTCGCATGTGGCGATGTTCTTCTGTTTTTATTTCATCATGACGGGTGTTCACGCGCTCCACATGATCATAGGGGAAGGAGTTATGACAGTCCTTCTCATTATGGCGTGGCGAGGCGAGTTTTCCAAGGAAAGCCACAACTCCATTGAGATGTTTGGGCTGTACTGGCATTTTATCGATATCATCTGGATATTTCTGTTTCCACTCTTGTATTTACTGGGAGCTCATTTCTGATGTCTGAACATATAGCGTCTCGAAAAATGTATTTTGTTGTATTCTTCAGCCTTCTGACCCTGACTCTCTTGACTTGGCAGATCGCTTACGTCGACCTCGGCCGTTGGAACATGGTGGTGGCTCTCATTATTTCGATCACCAAGACGGTATTGGTGGCAACGTTCTTCATGCATCTTCGCTGGAGCGCGTCGATGGTGCGGCTTGTTGTGTTGGCTGCTGTCTTTTGGCTGGCCATTATGCTGACCCTGACCAGCAGCGACTTTTTCACACGCACGCATGTGCAACCCTGGCAGTCTTCCGCAAAAGTATCGCGGCCCATGGTTCCGGCCGCAAAACGCTGAGGCACCGGCGAAGCAACGTTCACTGAGAAAACAATTGTGATGGCGATTGGCCCTCACCGCCCGGTTTTTTTTGCGGGCAAGGCTCCAGCAGGACAGAGGGAAATCTGTCCAGCATCCCGTTCAGCGACAGCACACTCTGCCCGCCCTCAACCCGTTTCGCCGAAATCGTCCCCTGGGTAAAGATATTTCTCCAGCGGGTGGAGCACTCGCCGGGAAGGATGATCTTCAAGGCCGGCCAGTTTTCCCTGGGCAGCAGAGAGTTACGTCTGCGAAGAGATCCCACGACAAGGCGGGGGACGGCAACAATCACCCACTCCTTCCTTCGTCGGCGGGCAAACGCCACAATCCGGTCGCGCCTCTGCCCCGCCCCTTGCAAGGGGATATATTCACCGGATGCAAACAGTTCCTTATGAGCAAGCCGGAAATTAAGTGCTTTACGGACCAGATAGAGTTTGATCCTCCCGTCCTGCCAGTTTGAGACCAGATCATTCAGCAAATCCTCCGGAGCGTCTGCCTCTTGAGCTTTGAGATATTCCATCATCCGGGCCCTCTTCTCAAAATCGACCGGACGCCGGTTGTCAGGGTCCACCAGGCTGAAGTCCCACAGCTCGGTTCCCTGGTAGAAGTCCGGCACGCCCGGTGAGGTGATCTTCAGCAGGGTCTGCGAAAGAGCGTTCACGTACCCATAGAGCGCAATCGTCTTCCGCAACTCGAGAAAGTCCTCCATGAACCGGCTCGGATTGCCGGCGCCGATGGATTTGCGTATAAATTGTTCGACGGCCTTTTCGTATTCCAGATCAGGATTGATCCAACTGGTGTGAATCTTGGCTTCGCGCAAGGCCTTCTCCATAAAACCGATGAGTCGGTCGAGAACCCCGGCTTCCTCCGCCGGCTCCAGCGGCCACGCGCCCAGCATAGTTTGATACAACAGGCACTCTTCGTTATTGTCTGGAACGCTCTGGCCATGATAATCCGTCTTGTGAGGCCGGTTCCATTTGCTCCATCGACGCAGGCGGGAAAGCCACACCCTGTCGATTTCAGAAAGGACGTTCACGCGCGCCCGGACATCCTCGCTGCGTTTGGTATCATGCGTTGAGGTTGAATTCATCGTGTGCGGCCAGCAGGCCAGCCGGGCCTGATTAAAACCGTGAAAAGCCGGAACATCGTACGGCGGTTTTTCGCGCAGAGAGTCGCCGCCCACTTCATTCAGGGAAATCAGGCTGTTATAAACATAGGACGCGGTGTCTTCCAGCCCCTTCGCCATCACTGGACTGGTAAACTGCTGCCATCGCATGACGAACTGAAGCCATGCCTTTCTCTGGACCAGCGCATAGGGCTGCGGGTCAAGAAACAAGACCCGGCGAAGGAAATCCCAGGCGGCGGCGCTGACCTCATCAGGGGAAGTCCGGCGTTGCGCTGTCTCCAGAGTCCAGTTGAGGTAGGAACGGTCACGATTGCTGACGGAAAAATTCCTGACATACGTCCTGTAAACAGGCAAACACGCCGTAACCTCCACAAAGGCCCTGACCAGTTCAGGAAGCGGAATATCTCTGGCGTGGCGGTCTTGCGACGCCAGCTTTGCCAGCCAATGAGTAAAGGCCGCCAGTTCACCCGCAAAAAGCTGGTGGATCACCTGCTTGTTTCGGAGATAACCAATCTGGGCGTAGGAATGCTCGCAACCTGTAAAGCGGCGATAAGCCTTGTCCAGATGGGAGAAGCCATCCGCATCTACGAACAGCCCGTTCACGGCGTTCAGAAAATCATAGCCGGTCGTCCCTGCCACCGGCCAATCCTCCGGCAGCGGCTCATCCCGTCCCAGAATCTTCTCAACAATGAGATAACGATTCGCAGTGCCGCGACTCTCCTCTTTTGCCGCGGTGGCAACCCTTAGACGCTCCAGATAACGGGCCGGATCGTGCAGGCCGTCCACGTGGTCCACACGGAGCCCGCTCGTTTCTTCCTTCCGGGCCAGTTCGGCAATCAGGCGATGCCGCTCCTCAAACACCCGGGGGTCTTCAACTCTCAGCCCGACGAGTTCGTTGATGTCAAAAAAACGCCGGTAATTGATCTCTTCCGCGGCCATCTTCCAGTGCGCCAGCCGATAAGCCTGCGCAGTCAAGAGATGGTCCAGCGCCTCGAAGCTGCTCCCATCGCCCTGGGCGCCGTTGAAGAATCTGAGTGTTTCGTCCAGACAGAGCTTCACCCGCGCGGAATGGTGGTAGAGGTCCCACAAACGATGCTTGATCCATTTGTGGGCCTCGCGGCGGGTCTTGATCCGCTCCATGGCTGAGCCTGTCGGCGCCTGCAATCGCCTCACCGCCTCCAGCACACGAGAGACTTCGCCCATCAATGAGGAATCAATTTCTTTTCCGCTGCGGATACACTCCAGGGTGTGTTCCAGGATCAGGTCGTACGTGCTGGGATTCAGTGGAAAGCGGTGCTCGTAATAGCGGATATAAAAACCGTCTTCGTCGAGTTTCAGGTCCAGTTCCTGGTTTTCAAGCACCTTGCCATAACGGTCGCCAAGAACCGGAACTAAAACTTTGTTGTCCTGCAGAAACAGGCCCTTGCCCGCTCCCGGATGCCATTCAATGTCGAAATATCGGGCATATTCGGATAAAGGACCATTCTCCAGCACATCCAGCCACCAGGGGTTCTCAGCGTTTGCAACCATGTGATTGGGAACGATGTCCAGCAGCAGCCCCATGCTGTAACTCTTCAGCTTACGCACCAGGTCATCAAACTCTTCCTCTGTTCCCAACTCCGAATTGATGCGCAAGGGATCAGCCACGTCGTATCCGTGCGAGCTTCCCTTCCCGGCCTTAAAACGGGGCGACACATAGAGATGCGTGATGCCCAGCTCGTGAAGGTACGGAACCAGGTCTTTGGCATCAACAAACCGGAAATTCAGGTTGAACTGAATCCGATAGGTTGCGACCGGAACTGACAGCAAACGCATCATCCCTGACCCACGTAAACGCTCAGTTTATTGCCCAGGGCAAGAAATACCTCGATCCACTTCCGGGCAGACTCATCGCCCGCGGCTGCCCGCCTTTGGAACTCTGCATACCGTCCCAGCAACACTTCATAAAACACGTTTTGAGGCTGCCACTTTCTGACTTCAAACGGCAGCATGTCCGCCACATTCACGGTGGCGATAAAAGCCTGAAGCCGCTCCAAATCGTCAGGGTTTTCCAGAAACAGAGCGGCCGTGTTCTCCAGGTTCCTTCGCATGGAGAATTCCAGAGTTGCCTTGTCAAACACGATCCCGGCCCGGCCCATCTCTTCCAGCAAGGCCTGGATCTGGTCAACATCCAGGGTTTCAGACTCGAGCAGCCGGCGCAGTTCGGCGTTCAAGGTAAACTCCGCGGCAATCTGGAAGCGTTTCGGCTGCGGCATATTGAGTGAGGCCACAAAGCGCATCAGTGGAGCGCCACGCTCATAGATCCTCCGGTACGCCGCTTCCGCCTCAGCCAGCGCGGATTGCAGAATGAGCCTGAGAATGTGGTGCTGCTGGTCGCGGAACAACAGGTTGAGCGTGTAAGCCGCCGAACCGAAGTGCTTGTCGACAATCCGCAGTCTCTCTGCCAGGTCTCCGCGGTTAAAGGCCTCGGTGATCTCCTTCACCATCTCCGCATACTCAGCTTCACCCAGAAACCTGCGGACACCGCCGCTCAGGTTATGGTCACCGAGATGCAATACACCAAAACTGATTTCTGCGGATTCCCAGGTGATTTCGGAAGCCACCCGGACGCGGCCCAGGGCCAGCCTCGTCTTGCCTTCATTCAAGACCTTGTAATCTTGCCGTTCGACGTTATAACAATAAATCTTTGTTTCGTGGTTGTAGGGCTCGAAAAGCGAGCTGACGGCATAATGAGCGCCAACCTTGGGCAGGTCGATCGCAGCCGGCCGGACAAATTTTCCAAAGATCACCGCCCCGTTTTTGTGCGCCGGGACATTGCTCTCAGCCTTCTCAAGCAGCTCAATAAATCGGGCCTGATAAGGCTGTTGTAAAATCTCTTCGGCCAGTTGAATGGCGCGGCCTGCGTATTGAATCACCTGCACCGTTTCAATCCCCGACAACTCGTCAAAAAACCATCCGCAGCTTGTATACATCAGCATCAGGTGGCGTTGCAGTTCCATGAACTTGAGCGCCTGGATACTCTGCTCCGGTGTGAGCTGCCGGCCGGCGTTGCGGTCCAGGAAGCCCTGAACGCTCTCTCGCGAACGGTCGAGAATAACGTTGATATAATCATTGCGCGCCCCCCACGGGTCCTTGAATAGTTCCTTTCCCTTCCTGTGAAAGGAGGTGTTGACGGTGTCACGCAACCAGTCCAGAGCTTCGCGAAGAGGCGCGCGCCACTTCTGGTTCCATCCTTCGTGTCCGCCGCTGTTGCAGCCGCAGTCGCCCCGCCAGCGCTCAATTCCATGAGGGCAGCTCCAGGAACTCTTCTCGAATATCCGCGCTTCCTGCCCGGGAGGATGTCTCTCCAGGAACTCTCCGTAGTTCGTCAACTTCACGGACTCGTTAGCGTCCATATACTCCAGCGCATACGCAAGCGCCATATCGCCATAAGGATGGTGATGTCCATAGGTTTCACCGTCCGTCGCAATGTGGACCAGTTGCGGCCCCTCGCGTTCTTCGGAAAAGACCCCCAGCAGCCGCTCGGCAAATTTTTCGCCGCTGGCCAGCAGACCCTCAAACGCCACGCCGCGGGCGATCGGCCCGTCATAAAAAAAGGCATTGATCGACCGTCCGTAGCGAAGGCGCACGCGGTAGGCCACCGAGGGATCGACGCGGCCTCCACTCGTGTCGCGCCAGTTCCGTGCGCCGACCGGCCGCACGCGCCACGCCTGGTATGGCGAAAGGACCGTGTACTTGATGCCATGCTGCGCCATTATATCCAGAGTCTCCAGATCAACCGCCGTTTCCGGGAGCCACATCCCTTCCGAACTCCGCCCATATCGGTGCTCAAAGTCCCGAATGCCCCAGACCACCTGGGTCTCCTTGTCCCGGCTGTTGGCCAGGGGCATAATCATGTGGTTGTAAGCCTGGGCCATGGCTGAACCGTGACCGGAATAGAATTTCTGACTTTCCTGGTCTGCCGCCAGAATAGCACGATAAATGTCCGGGGCCTTTGCCTCAAGCCACATCAGCAGCGTCGGCCCAATGTTGTAGCTGATTCGTGAATAGTTGTTGACGATTTTTTGAATGCGCCCCTGCCCGTCCATGATTCGCGAGGCCGAGTTCGGCCCGTAACACTCGGCGGAAATACGCTGATTCCAGTCGTGATACGGGTAGGCGGAATCCTGAACTTCGATGGCTTCCAGCCAGGGATTTTCCCGTGGCGGCTGATAGAAATGTCCGTGCACACAAATGTACCGATCTGGCATATACCTCATTCCGTTCTTTTAATTAGGCTGAAAAAGGACCACGGAGCTTGCGGCTATCGAAAGGGAGGCATTCCCGTCTGCTTCCAGCAGGTCAGGACACATACTCCCCCTGCCGTTCCAACGCGGATCCGCGGAGTCCAGAATTTTCCTGAAACACACCTTAGGAAATGGAAACACCGCAGCAGCCGGTTTACTGCCCAGGTTAACAATCATAACAGCCTGGTGGTCGCCTCGCCCCCGCCTGACCCAGAGCAGCTTTTCCCTTTCGAAGGCAATCGCCTCCGTCTCGTCCTGGCCATTTCGTGAAAATGCAGGGAGTTCCCGCCGCAGTCGAATCAGCTCACGAATAAAATTGTAAAGCGCCTGGTGATCGCCCTCTGACTTCAGGGCGTGATTCAGCTTGCAACCCTGGAAGGTCTCCGCGCTCTGCGGATCAGCAATCTGTCCCGCCCACTCGAACGCGGCAAATTCCTCCTGACGGCCCTTCCTGACGGCCTCGATCAAGCCGGGATCAGAATGACTGACAAAGTACGTGAACGGGGCGATTTCACCATATTCCTCTCCCATGAAAAGCAGCGGGATAAATGGCGAGAGCAGCAGCGTCCCGGCCGCCATTTTTTGCGCCTCAAAGGACACCAGCTTGCTGAGCCGCTCCCCCTGCATCCTGTTGCCGACCTGGTCGTGGTTCTGGGCAAACACCACAAAGCGCTCATAGGGCAGTCCCCGTGACGAGTTTCCGTGGCTCCGCTTGCGGTAATTGGAATATTGTCCGGAATAGACAAATCCCTCCCGGTAAGCCCTGGCCAGGTGCTCCACATCGCCAAAGTCACTGTAGTAACCATTCCTTTCCGATGTCAGCAGAGTGTGCAAAGCATGATGGAAGTCATCGCTCCACTGGGCGTCCAGGCCGTAACCGCCAGCCGCCCGGCACCGGATGATTCTGGAATCGTTCCTGTCGCTTTCCGCGATCACGTATATCCTGCGTTTCAGTTGCCGCGCCTGCCGGTGGACAGCCTCGCCAAGTTCTTCAAGAATCGGCCGGGCCGATGGGTCCACAATCGCATGAATCGCGTCCAGCCTGAGCGCATCAATGTGGAAGTCCTTCGTCCAGTAGAGGGCATTTTCGATAAAGAACCGCCGGACTTCATCGCTTTCAGGGCCATCGAAATTAATGGCCTGTCCCCAGGGTGTTCGATACCGGTCAGTGAAGTACGGCCCGAACTGCGCCAGGTAGTTTCCTTCCGGTCCAAGGTGGTTGTAAACCACGTCCAGGACTACGGCCAGTCCTCGCGCATGGCAGGCTTCAACCAATGCCTTCAGACCCGCGGGACCTCCATAAGAATTCTGTACAGCAAACGGGTAGACGCCGTCGTAGCCCCAATTCCGTTCACCGGGGAACTGGGCGACGGGCATCAGCTCCACGGCGGTGACCCCCAGTTCACAAAGGCCGTCCAGGTGCGGGATGACGGCCTCAAACGTCCCGCCCTCCGTATAAGTGCCAACATGGAGTTCGTAGATAATGTAGTTGGCCAGATCCAGCCCCATCCAGCCGGCGTCTGCCCACTCGAAGTTCAGATCGACAACTTCCGAGGGTCCGTGCACACCCTCGGGCTGATAGCGCGAAGCCGGGTCCGGCCTTTCGTCGCTACCATCAAGGCGATAGTAGTAGCGGGTCCCCGGCGCTATTCCTTCGGCAAGGACCTGGTGATAACCCCGTTCCTGTGGTTCCATCACCAGAGTCCGCCCCGAAGGTCTGACGACGCGCACCTCCACGTTTCCGGCGTTCGGGGCCCACACCAGAAAATGGCAACGCCCTTCTCCCAGATAAGTTGCTCCCAGATGAAAACTCATCCGTGCTGCCCTTTGCTCTTAAAGTACAATACCGAAAGGGCCGGCAGGGTCACCGAAACAGACCACGGCCGCCCATGGTTCGAAGCAGGGCTGGCTTCCACTCCGCCCATGTTGCCCCAGTTTCCACCCCAATATTGGCCCGCATCGCTGTTCGCAATCTCGTGCCAGTAGCCGCCGCGCGGAACACCAATCCGGTAGTTGGTACGCGCAACGGGGGTGAAGTTGCACACGATGACGATCAGATCCTCCGTTGTGCTTCCCTTGCGCATGAAGGTCAAAACGGATTGATCGGAGTCGGAGCAATCGATCCATTCAAACCCTGCGGGGTCGGAATCCACCTCGTAGAGCGCCGGTTCGCGGCGGTAAACGCGGTTCAGATCCTCTACCCATTTCTGCAAGCCGGCATGGTTGGGATACTGCAGGACGTGCCATTCCAGGCTCCCCTCATGCGTCCATTCCCTCACCTGTCCAAACTCGCCTCCCATGAAAAGCAATTTCTTCCCGGGCTGGGCGTACATAAAACCCAGCAGCAGGCGCAGGTTGGCAAAGCGCTGCCATTCATCGCCCGGCATCTTGCCAATCAGCGATCCTTTACCATGCACAACTTCGTCATGCGAAAACGGCAGCACAAAATTTTCCGTGAAGGCATAAAGCATGCGGAAGGTCAGAGAGTTGTGGTGATACTTTCTGTAGATGGGCTCCTGCTTGATATATTCCAGAATGTCGTGCATCCAGCCCATGTCCCACTTCATTCCAAATCCCAGGCCGCCCACGTAGGTTGGTCGCGACACCATGGGCCAGGCCGTGGATTCTTCCGCCATCGTCTGGACGTCAGGATGCGCCTGGTAAACGTCCGTGTTGAACCGGCGAAGGAAATTGATCGCCTCCAGGTTTTCACGCCCGCCAAACTGGTTGGGAATCCATTCGCCTTCCTTCCGCGAGTAATCCAGGTAGAGCATGGACGCAACAGCGTCCACGCGCAGCCCGTCGGCATGATAAACATCCAGCCACATCAGGGCACTGCTCATCAGGAAGCTGCGCACCTCGTTGCGCCCATAATTGAAAATGTAGCTTCCCCAATCCGGATGGAACCCCTGCCGGGGGTCCGCGTGTTCGAAAAGGTGGGTGCCGTCAAAGTAGGCCAGTCCGTGCTCGTCGGTCGGGAAGTGCGAAGGCACCCAGTCCAGATAGACGCCAATGCCATGCTGGTGAAGGCAGTCGATCAGGTACATAAAATCCTGCGGAGTTCCGTGGCGGCTGGTGGGCGCGAAATAGCCGGTGGTCTGGTAACCCCATGACCCGCTGAACGGATGTTCCATGATGGGAAGAAATTCCACGTGAGTGAAGCCCATCCGGAGGACATACTCTGTGAGTTGCTGGGCAAGTTCGCGATAAGTCAGAAATCGGTTGCCCTCTTCGGGGACACGGGCCCAGGAACCCAGGTGGACTTCGTAGATTGACTGCGGGCTGGCCAGAGAATTGTTCCGGTGCCTCTTTTCCATCCACTCCTGGTCACCCCATTCGTACTGCAGGTCCCATACCCGCGAAGCCGTGTCAGGCGGCACCTGGCGGTATATAGCAAACGGGTCCGTCTTATCGACCTGGTATCCATTGTAACGGGAGGCAATATGAAACTTGTACAGGTCGCCCCGGCCGAGCCCCGGAATAAAACCTTCCCAGATTCCGGACTCGCCTCGCGGGCGCAGAGGATGGCTCTCTTTGTCCCAGCCATTGAAATCTCCAATCACCGAAACGGATTCGGCATTCGGCGCCCACACGGCAAAGCACACGCCTTCCTGCCCATTCATATTCCGCAAGTGGGCGCCCAGCTTCTGATAAAGCCGGTAGTGTGATCCTTCGTTGAAGAGGTAAACATCTTCATCGGTCAGCATCGAAGCATCATAACGCACGGGAAGAACCTCACCGGTGGAACGCCCTGCCTCAATTGGATTGTTCTCAGACATATTCATCAAATCTCCTTTCCACGCCTCGACTTATCGAGCGCCTCAAGCATTCCCCTCACTTCCCGCATTTCTGTAATCTGGCGGAGACTATATCTCGCCTTTCGCTTCCAGTTCGGGCGCTCTTCGCAGGTTCCAGGAACGTTCTGGGGCTGCTTCTCATACCACAAGTCTTCAAGATTCACCATGGCCATGCGATTGCGGCTTCCGCCTAGAAATTCCAGTAAAGCTTTCATCACATCCACAATCGACGGGTCCCAGCGCTTGCGCCCGTCCGGGCACAGGAACCTGACCAGGGCATTTCTCAGTTTGCTGCGATTGTTGAGTTCCGTAAGAGCCCCGTCTTTATCCAGCAGTCCCAGGTCCACGCGGTCCTGCACATCCAAACCCTCCCAGAAGGCCGCAAAGGGAGGCATGTCGTGCGTATTGAGCGCAGCCAGCGAGTCTTCCAGGGGACCCGGCAAAGCCCTCTTTTCGTCGGGCGTGGCTTCAAACTGCATCACATACATCCGTTGAATCTTGTGACGGGCAAGCGCCGGACGCACGTAACCGGGAACGGTTCCCAGATCCTCCCCTACGATCAACGCCTTGTTCCTGACAGACTCGAGCGCCAGGATCGCATACATCTCCTTGGCGGGATAGCGCACATACGCCCCGTCCCTGGCCTCGAACCCTTTGGGGACCCAGAACAAACGATGCAATCCCATGACATGATCGATACGCAGGACGCATGCGTGGGCCAGGTGATGGCGGAGGGCTTGGCGGAGATAAGTATAGCCGCGCTGCCGGATTCTTTCCGGGTGCATGGGTGGGAATCCCCAGCTCTGGCCCTTGGTGAAAAACCCATCCGGCGGCGACCCGGCGCTGACGTCCAGAACAAAAGAGGTTCTTTCACGCCACACATCGTATCCGTCCGAATTAACCCCCAGTGGCAAATCCAGATACAAGCCTTCACCGCTGGAGTCGCAACCCTTTGCAAAACCGCGGATCTGCTCCTCCGCCACCCATTGCACATAAAGGTGATAGCGCATAGCGTCCAAGTCATAATCGCTGCGACGAAGGTTCCCTTCTCTCAGGCGCCGGGGCCACGTCCACCATGATGCGCGGCGGCGTTCGCAGGCGGCGCGAAATTCCGCGTAGTCTTTCAGATTCGGATGGGAATCGACGTAGCGAAAAAACTCCTGCTGCCGATTTGAAGCACGTTCAAACATCGTGCGGGCAAGCGGTTCAAGGGCCTTCCGCTTCAAGGCCATCGCCCGCCGGTAATCCACCAGGTTCTGTGATCCCAAATCCTCCCGCTCCGCCTGGAAATCACTGGAGGCCACAAATTTCTGTGCCTCGCGGCAGTGTTCCATTTCCGGCACACGGCCTATATCCAGAAAGAGTTCATTCCAGAAGAGCCGGCTGACTGGCGAATAGGGGCTGGGATCAAAAGGTTCATCCAGAAAAGACGCCAGCAGCGGAAGCGTTCCGACCAGCGAACCTCCCCGTCCGTGGATCCATTCCATCAGTTCCCTGAGGTCGCCAAAATCGCCCACACCCCAGTTCGAATCAGACCGCAGCGCATAAACAGGAATGAACACACCCCAGGACTTCTTCGCCGGCCGCCCCGACCCCACAAAAGCCTTCTTGGGCGCGGAAATCACCAGCGTCCGGTAAAAGCACGCCCCCGATTCTACGGTCAATGTGTGGTAACCCATGGGTAGATCGCGTGGCAGCCTCAGGTCCGTGTCCCAATAGGGATTGCCCTCCACACTGACCTTTTTCGCGTGCAATACGGACTCCGTCCGGCCCGGCTTGATTTCCCAGACGCGCTCGTCCCCGGCCTCCAGCTTCAGGCAGCATCGCCATGACCCCAACGCCTTGCCCACAGGAAGCCGAAGTCTGATGGTTGTCCTGCTCCCGTCCCAGGCCACCGCCACGGGTTCAGGACCCCGCCGATAAATCTGCTGGCGACGCTCTCTCAAAGCCTGCGAGGACTCCTCCGGTCGTGTTAAAGGCGCGCCCATCGACCGAAGAACCGCCACAAGCACTTCAGGCGAAGCCTGGCGCCTCCTTCCGTCCAGTATGTTCTGATAAGAAGGCTGAATTCCGTAAGCCTCGGCCAGCCGGCGCAAGGTTCGCATTGTCGTTTCAGTCTTTGTGCTCACAACACCAATTTCTGCAACAGGCCCCTGCAGTTTTCCTTGATGCGCGCTTCGGCCTTGTGCGTTAAGTAAAGTAGTCGAAGTCACGTTCGCTCCGAACGCGCCGTCGGATTCGGAGAATGTGCGCGGGCATGATGTAGGGATTCAGTTCCACGTAGTTACGGGTCCCTTGCCACAAATAGCGGCTGTCGGTGATCAGGTCGTGCACCTGAAAAGCCTGGTGAGGGTCAAGCCCAAAGGAATCGAGTGGCAGGTCCAGCCAGCCCGACTGCGTATAATGCGGATCAAGATTAACCACCACCAGAATGATATTGGCGCCGTCTTCGCTCGTCTTGCTATACGCAATAAGCTGCGCATTGTCAATGGGATGGAACCGCAACCGCTGGTTGCTTTCAAGCGCCGGGTTGGCGCGGCGGATCTGGTTGACCCGGGCAATCAAACCTTTCAGGCTGTCGCCGCGGTCCAGGTCCCAGTTCCTAATTTCATATTTCTCGGAATTGAGATATTCCTCGCTACCCGGCCTTAACGGGCGGTCCTCACAAAGCTCGAATGCCGGCCCGTAAATCCCGTAATTTGCGCCCAGCGTCGCCGCCAGAATCAGCCGGATCATAAAGGCGGGTCTGCCGCCCGACTGCAGGTATTCGGTAAGAATATCCGGCGTGTTGGGCCAGAGGTTGGGGCGGAAATACTCACGCACTTCACTCTGCGTCAGCTCCGTGAAATACTGCTCAAGTTCCCATTTTGTATTCCGCCAGGCAAAGTAAGTGTAGGACTGTGTGAAGCCGAGTTTGGCCAGGCGATACATCACCTTGGGACGCGTAAAGGCCTCTGCGAGAAAAATGACGTCCGGATATTGCTTCCTGATTCCCCGGATGGCCCACTCCCAGAACTCGAAGGGTTTGGTATGCGGGTTATCGACGCGAAAAATGCGGATCCCCTGGCCCGCCCAGAAAAGCATCACATCCTTCAGCTCCTCCCACAGCTCGCTCCACCTGGGATTTTCAAAATTGAGCGGATAAATGTCCTCATACTTCTTCGGAGGATTTTCCGCGTATTGCACCGTCCCGTCCGGACGCCATCGGAACCAGTCGGGATGTTCGGACACGTAGGGGTGGTTCGGCGCGCATTGGAATGCTATGTCGATGGCCATCTCAAGGCCCATTTCCCGGGCGGCTGCGACCAATTGCTGAAAATCCTCCAGGGTTCCCAGTTGTGGGTGAATCGACTTATGCCCTCCCTCCGCAGCGCCAATTGCCCACGGGCTGCCCACATCGTCAGCGGCAGCAACGGGATTGTTGTTTTTCCCTTTCCGGTGCTTTTGGCCAATAGGGTGGATGGGAGGAAGGTAGAGAACATCAAAACCCATCTCCGCCACATAAGGCAGTCGCTTGATGCAGTCCTTGAAAGAGGCGTGGCGTCCCGGCTCCGAACTGCAGGACCGGGGAAACATTTCGTACCAGGCGCTGAATCCGGCCTTCTCCCGGTCAACCTGCACAACCAGGTTCCGGTTATAAGTTGCAGCCTGGCGCCGATCAGGGTGCATGGCCACCCAACGGGCCAGGGCCTCATCTTTGGCGGTCGAGACAGCATCAGCGAGAGCCTGCCCTTCCTTCTTCCGCATGGTTGCTGAATAAGCCATCAATTGCCTGGCGCCTTCCTTCGTTGCGCGTGCCGCCGCCTCTTCCACAAGCTTGGCGCCGATCAGGATGTCAACCGAGACATCCTGCCCCGCTTCCACCTTCTTGATAAAACCGCTGCGCCACGACGCAAAATGATCAATCCACGCCTGCAATGTGTACTCGTACTCACCCACCTCCAGCACCGTGAAGCCGCCGTGCCAGCGGTCATTCACCTCCGCCACCATCGTCGTTTCAAGCCATTCACGGTCGCCGGAACGCCGGTAAAGAAGGACCGCGGAAACAGCATCATGCCCGTCGGTGAAAATGTCCGCGGTCACGAGAACACGCTCGCCGACCACCCGCTTGATGGGAAAACGCCCATTCTCAATCTCAGGATGCACGTTCTCGATGACTACACGGGAGGGAGAATTGGCTGGAAGTTCAATTGGGGGTGATTCCGGCATTGGATTCACTTGCCTGCACCTCGAATTCGCTTGGAAAGATTGCCGACCACAGCCCTCAAAGGCCGCAGCTATTTGGAAGATCGATAATGCAGTAACCTCAGCCTGTTACCGGCCTGAGGCTTGGTTTGTCAGGCTACTCGGACCCCACAAGACATCTCTATTTTACTCCTGTGCTGTCCCATGAGCAACCGCGGGAGCTGCAGACGAGTTATCCAACACAAAAAACGCCGGTTATATCTTATTGCAATGCTAACAACGTGGAGCCGGCGGGCAGCGACATCAAAGGTGTTGAAGAGTCAAATCCTTAAGGCCAACACCAATTCCGCTCCCTTATTCGCCGGACACAGGAAACATTCACTTCCCGAAACGTATCCAGGACCCCTGCATCCTTCGTCTCCGGCTCATTGTTCAGAACACGGTCAGATTGACGATAACGAGAAACCTTTGTAATTTAGAATAGTACCGTCCGGAGGGATGGGTGAGCGGTTGAAACCGGCGGTCTTGAAAACCGTTAGCCCCGAAAGGGGCTCGGGGGTTCGAATCCTCCTCCCTCCGCCACACACCACTTAGTACGTGGCTTCGCCAACTCATCATTCCCGTGACCTCGGCAAATCCTCCGTGGTTGCCAGGAAATTCCCATCGAACACTCTAATGCCCGAGCCCGGATCCCTGATAGGGCGCATTCTCCCTCAAGGATAACCGCTTACCAATCAGGTTCTTATTTCACTCATCCTGTATTTTTTACTGAATTTCCGAACTGCCTTCCATTTTTGCCCGGAATAGCCAGACTTAAGTCATTGATAATACTTAACTTATTATATCTACGAAAATCGGAAGTTAGGCAACAGGATTGCCCCCATTATGGCGGTGGAAACTAAGCAGCGGAGAATCCTGACACCATCCTGGCCGATTTTGGCTCATGGGGAACTCAGCTAAGGACCAGATGCAGGGGAAAACTTCAAGCCAGCCCTTCGGGAATACATGGCGCGACCGGCTGCGGGCGTTGAGAAACGTTCCGCCGGGGTTGCGCATCGTTTGGGAGGCCGGTCCGCGCGTGGCTGTTGCAGGGCTTGTGCTGCAGGTGCTTTCCGCCCTGATCCCAATCGGCATTGCGGCGGTGTCGGCCGCTATCATCGGCGAAGTCGCCTCCGTTGTGAATGGTCATCAGCATCTGTCGGCAACGTTCTGGTGGCTGGTTGCCGCGGAATTTGGGCTGGCGCTCGGTGGCAGCATTCTTTCTCGCACGATTGATTATTGCGACAGCGTCCTGGCCGATAAATTTGTCCGGCACGTCAGCATCAAGGTGATGGACCATGCGTCCAAGCTGGACCTGGAAACCTACGAAGACCCGGATTTTTACGACAAGCTGGAACGGGCAAGGGTCCAGGCTACAGATCGCGTCAGTATGATCCAGGCCGTGGGCCGGGCCTTGCAGCAATTCGTTACGGCCGTTACCTTTTCCATCACCATCTGCTTCTTTTCGCCCTGGATTCTTCTGCTCCTGATTGTCGGCGTTCTGCCGGCGTTCGTCGGCGAAAGCCACTTTGCTTTTCTGGGCTACTCGCTGAGATTTCGGCAAACTCCTGCGCGCCGCCAGATTGATTATCTCCGAGTGCTGGGAGCCAGCAAGGAAAGCGCCAAGGAGCTCAAGCTGTTCGGGCTCAGCAAGTACCTCACGGGCAGGTATGCCCGGCTGTCTGACGAGATCTACACGCAGAACGTGTCGCTTTCAAAACGCAGGCTTGTGGCCACTTCGCTGTTCTCGCTGCTCAGCGCGGGCGCCTATTACGGCGCCTATGCCTTCGTAATTTATCGGACGGTGAATGGGGACCTTTCGCTGCAGTCCCTGGTCTACCTGGCGGCTGCTATCGCGGGTGCCAGCAGCAATATTCAACAGGTCTTCTCCAGTTTCACCAGCATCGCTGACCAGGCGCTTTTCCTCACCGATTTCCTGAACCTGTTCCGCCTGGAGCCCAAAGTGAAGTCCAAGCCCAATGCGATTCCGGCTCCGAGGCCCATCCGGCATGGCTTTGAATTTGACGACGTGACCTTTACCTATCCCGGAACCACCCGACCCGTCCTCGACGGGCTCAAACTTCGAATTGAGCCAGGCCAGCGAGTCGCGCTGGTAGGCGAAAACGGGCAGGGCAAAACAACCCTGGTCAAGCTGATAACCCGGCTCTACGATCCCACTTCGGGACGCATTCTGCTGGATGGAGTTGACCTTCGCGACTATGACTTGGAAGACCTGCACCGAGAAATTGCGGTGATCTTCCAGGACTTCATGCGATACGAAATGACCGGGCGCGAAAATATCGCCATGGGCAAAATCGAGGAGGTCGACAACTTCAGCCTGCTTTCAGCCGCCGCCCGCAAAAGCCTTGCGGACGCCGTTCTCCACAGGCTGCCGCGACGGTACGAACAGATGCTGGGAAGGCGCTTTGAAGGCGGTGTGGACCTTTCCGGAGGTGAGTGGCAAAAGATCGCATTGGCGCGAGCTTATTTGCGGGATGCGCAGTTGCTGATTCTCGATGAGCCGACCGCGGCGCTTGACGCTCGCTCTGAGCGCGAAGTCTTCGAGCGCTTTTCCGAGCTGACCATGGGGAAGACCGCCCTGCTGATTTCTCACCGCTTCTCCACCGTCCGCATGGCAGACCGCATCCTGGTGCTGGAAGGCGGAAAGGTCGTCGAGGACGGGTGCCACAGCCAACTGATGGCGCAGGGCGAGCGCTATTCACAAATGTTCGAACTCCAGGCCGCCAGTTACCGGTAAGAAAGGCAAACAGCTTTATCATGGCGCAAATTTTCGATGGGCAATCTCATGCCTACCCTGCCGCTCCCAAAGCCGGAAATGGTCATAGTGATATGGAACTTCCCCTGGACAACCGGAAACAGGTGCATCAGATTTCCAGCGAGTTTCAAAGTGAGTGGCTGCGGGCGTGCGGCGCCCGCCAGGCGAGGAGGTGGGTTGATGCCGGGACCGGGAAGCATTCAAGGGCCCTCATAAAGCGATGGAAGAAGGCCCAGGCGTCAGTGGAGCGAACTCTTGGACTCCTCCAGAGTGCCGCTCCGGGGAAGCAAACTCTCACAGAACAACAACGCTGGATGCTGGACAACGCGCGTTTCCTTCGCCAGGCTTCAAAAGAAGTCCGCCAGGCCCTCAAATCGCTGGGCCGGCTTTGCAGCCTGCAACCCCAGCCCGAACAGTCTGAGGTCCTTCCGCGCGCGTACCAGATCGCAACTGGCTTTCTGCTCACGGCAGGATTTAAGTTCGACGAAGAAGGATTCAACCATTACGTCGCCGGCGTACAGCAGATGCGCCCTCTTGAAATGCGGGAACTGTGGGCGCTGAAGTCCCTGCTCCAGCTCGCCCTGCTCGAACAGTTGGGAGTTGCCGCTGAAACCATCCTGGGCGCCCCGGAAACGGGAAGCCGTTCTCCAGAAATATCCCTTGGCCTGCCGTCCGTGATCATCACCAGCCTTCGTGAAATTTCTCAAATGGAGTGGAAGGAGTTTTTCGAAGCGAACAGTGTCGTCGACCAGATTCTTCGCTCTGATCCCTCCGGCGCTTATCCGTGGATGGATTTTGAAAGCCGCGAACTTTATCGAAGGGCAATAGCCGATCTGGTCCGGTACACGAAGCTAAGCGAGGCCGAGGTTGCCAGGCGGGCCATTCTCTGCGCGCGGAGAGCCAGGGACCGGAAATGGGGGACGAGCCAGCGCGCCACCGAACGCCGGAGCAACGTCGGCTACTACCTGATGGACCAGGGCGTCCTGAGATTGAAGAGAATGATCGACTATCGTCCCTCACTGAAAAAGAAAATCAGGGACCTCATCCTGGAATGGCCGGAAGTCTATTACGTTGCGGGTGTTGAGCTGACAACGCTGGTGACGGTCTATCTTCTTCTGCGGCATCTGGGAACGGTAATCCCCCTCATTCCCGGTTTGCTCCTGTTGATTCCCGCGAGCCAGGCCGCAGTGGGTTTGATGAATCATCTAACCGCCTGGCTGCTGCCTCCGCGGCAGCTTCCGCGGCTGGACTTTTCCGGCGGCATTCCGGACGAGTTCTCGACCCTTGCCGTGGTTCCCTCAATGCTGCTGAACGAAAAGGAGGTGCGGCATATCGTCGAGGCGCTCGAAGTTCGTTACCTGGGAAACCGCGACCCCAACCTGCAATTCGCACTCCTGACGGATTCGCCTGACGCCTCTGAACATGCAGACGAGCAGGATGGCCTGGTGGAGCTGTGCAGTTCGCTGATCGATCAGCTCAACGCCAAATACGCCGGTGACGGGCAAGGCGGTTTTTTCCACCTCCACCGTCATCGCATCTTCAATCCGCGGGAAAACCGATGGATGGGCTGGGAACGGAAACGCGGCAAGCTGCTGGACTTGAACAAGTTTCTGCTGGGCGAAGAGGACAATTTCCCAGTAAAAGTCGGAGACGTATCAGTTTTGCCTCGGGTCCGGTACGTGATCACGCTGGACTCTGACACGCGCCTGCCCCGCGATACAGCTTATAAGCTGGTCGGGACGATGGCCCACCCGCTGAATCGCGCCGTGATTGACAAAAGAACAAACACGGTTGTTGAGGGCTACGGCATCCTGCAACCCAGGGTCGGGGTCAGCATTGAGTCCGCGCGCAAGTCACGCCTGGCCAGCATCTACTCCGGCGAGACCGGATTCGACATCTACACGTGCGCCGTCTCTGACGTCTATCAGGACCTGTTTGGGGAAGGGAGTTTTACAGGCAAAGGGATTTATGAAGTTGCCACCTTCCAGCGCGTGCTGGGCAATCGTTTTCCTTCGAACGCGCTTCTGAGCCACGACCTCATTGAAGGCATCTACGGGCGGGCCGGGCTGGTTTCCGACATCGAAGTGATTGATGATTATCCCTCGCACTTCAGCGCTTATTGCCGGCGGATGCACCGCTGGGTGCGGGGCGACTGGCAGATCCTGCGCTGGCTTTTCCCCACCGTGCCGAATGCTTTCGGCAAGCGGGTCCCGAATCCGATCACACTCCTTTCGCGCTGGAAAATCTTCGACAATCTCCGGCGGAGCCTGATTGAGTTGAACCTGTTCCTGCTGTTGCTGGCCGGCTGGTTTGTTTTCCCTGGCGGCGCATTTTATTGGACAGTCCTCATCCTGGCGCTGCTGCTGGCCCCAACATACGTTCAGGGCTTCTTTTCTCTGCTTCAGATCGAAGGAATAAGCAACTTAAAAGGCTCCTTAAAGGAGCGTGCGAACGCCTTTATCACCGGACACCTTCAGGTTTTCGTCATGCTGGTGTTGCTGCCCCACAAGGCGTTTGTCATGCTCGACGCCATCGTCCGGACCCTCGCGCGCCTCACCTTCACGCACAAAAACCTGCTGGAGTGGGAAACGGCCGCCGAGGCAGAAGCGGGAACCGGAAAGAAGACGGCCGTGGAACTTTATCTGGACTTGACCCCATGGTTCGCCCTGGCGGCGGGGCTTTCCCTGGCCTTTGTGCGGCCTTCGGCGTTAGCCGTTGCTGCACCGGTACTGGCTCTGTGGTCGCTGGCCGGGGTGTTCACCCGATGGATCAACCAGCCGCCTCGCAGGCGCAAGAAGCATTTGGACCCACAGGATACAGACTTCCTGAGAATTGCCTCCCTCGCCACCTGGAGATACTTCCGCGAGTTCAGCAACCCTGGAAACCATTGGCTGATACCGGACCGCGTCCAGGAAACGCCCCCTGCGGTGGTGCACGTCATGTCACCCACAAACCTGGGAATACTTCTGAACGCGCGCCTTGCGGCCCAGCAGCTTGGATATCTCACCCTGGCCGAGTTCATCGAACAGACCGAAAAAAACATGAGTTCCGCAATGCAGCTTCCGCGGTTTAGAGGGCATTTCCTGAATTGGTACGACGTCGAAACCCTCAGGCCGCTGCCTCCAAAATTCGTTTCCACGGTGGACAGCGGAAATCTGGCGGCTTGTCTGTGGACGTTGAAGCAGGCGTGCCACGGGCTGCTCGCCGAGCCCCTGCTGGACAGGAAATCATGGCAGGGACTCCGCGATCATCTTTCGCTGGTCCAGCAACTCTTAAAACAGAGAACGGCCCCGCCGGAAGTTGCATTGCATATTCAAAAGGCAGCCGTAACAGCCGGCAGCATCGGAGAAGACCCCGCGGATTGGGTCGGCTCCCTGACTGACCTGCAAAATGAGGTTGGTGAAGCTGTGGCCACCCTTTGCATCGAGAGAGCGGAGGACGGGAGTGCCGACCGCTCCCCGGCGGACGAGCTGAATTGGTGGCTATCGGAAACTCTGGCCCGGATTGAAAGCCTGCAGAGGGATGTGCAGACTTTCGCGCCCTGGCTTTTGCCGGAGTATGGGAGCCTCCAGTTATCGAACCCGGGACAGGAGATTACCCTGGATTTACTCCCCACCATCGTCCCGGATTTCATAAATCAACTCAGCCGTCCGCCCCTTCAAACTGACTCTGATGATGCGGCGGGAGCCCTGCAGTCCCTGCGCTCGCGTCTGGAAGCCTTTCCATCCCTGTCCATATTGGCCCGCGACCTGGCCGCGCCCAAAGAGCTTGCCGACGCGCTGCTTTCAGCTCTGACCACCGACGGCTCGAT
>JAJYJL010000585.1 GCA_021789565.1 Acidobacteriota bacterium | reverse complement strand
AACCTGATCAAGGCGGTCAAGGAACGCTTCGGATCAGAGGCTGACGAAGCGCTTAAATTCTATCCGCACGCGAACAAGACTGCGACTCGCCAATCCACCGAAAACCTGGCAGGCGATTTCTTCACCGTTTACGTCACTTGGAAATGGCTCGAAATGCAGAACAAGACTGGCGATTCGCCCGTTTATCGTTACCTTTTTACTCGCACGCCGCCCGCGCCTCCGGGAGCCATGGACGGAGACATCCCTCTTGAGAAGCTGGGCGCGCGCCACTCGGCCGATATTGAGTACGTCTTCGGCACCCTGAAATGGCAACAAGCCCCGTGGCAGCCTGTGGATTTCAGGGTCTCAGACGCCATGATGACCTACTGGTCAGACTTTGCGAAGACGGGCAATCCCAATGGACCGGGTCTTCCCCACTGGCCGCGCTACACGCCGCAGGACCTTCAGGTAATGATCCTCGGTCCGGACATGCACTCCGCCACCGCAACCGACCAGAAACGCTTTGACTTTCTGGATTCGTATATTGCCCGCTACCGCGCGAAGTGACAGGCTGATTGCTCAGTTGTAACGGCGGTCTATAACCAGCGAAAGTTCTTTTTAACTCTAGTCCGACGTTCAAAGTGCCGCGCCCAGGCAAAACCCGACTGTCTCAATTTGTAACAGTCGCCCCGATTTTTCTTAAACCTAAACTTTAAATCAAAACTCCCACCCAACTCATTCTACAAGGCCGTAAAATTTATTTTCGCGTTTGTCCCATACGTCCCACGCGTCCCATTTCACGCTGCTATGCTTGAAGGGCCAGTGTTCCGAAGCGGTCCTGTGGAGCCCAAACGCTCCGCGTTCTGACGGCAGGAACAGGCCATGAAAAGGTGGCAGTCGAGGCGGTTTCAGGCCGCCATCGCGTGCTGAAACTGTTGGGCCGATGGCGGGATCAACCCGCCGCTACGGACTGCCCGAGGAGGACATTGTGGAAAAGACGGGCGCCAGACTCACACCCCGGCAACTGGAATCCAATCGCAGGAACGCGCAGAAATCCACCGGCCCGCGCACCGAAGCCGGCAAGCGCCGCGCGGCGCTGAACGGCCTCAAGTACGGGCACTATACGGCCCCCCGCACCATGGAGCAGAGCATGCTGCTGCTGGGCGAAGACCCGCTTGAGTTTCAAGCCTTCCGCGAAAGCCTGATCGCCAGCCGCCAGCCCGCCGACGCCATGGAGCGCATGCTGGTGGAGGACATTGCCGTGCTGGCCTGGAAGAAGCGGCGGCTCAACCGCGCCCAGGAAGGCTTGCAGTTGCGCAACCTGGAGATGCTGGAACTGGACCGCCACCGCCGGGCGCTGGAAGTCGGCCGCCAATCGGCGGACATTTCGCAGGAGGAAGTCCTGAAGTCCGGCCTGCGCCGCGCTTCCAGGTCTCCGGCCCGGTTCGGAGAAATCCTCTCGCAGCTTGAAACCCTCTCGGCGCTGGTCGCGAGGCGGGATTTCAGGCAGGACATCGACCCCGTTATCACCATGCTCTATGGCCAAACGCCCACCCTGCGCGGCGCCCAGATCGCCAACAGCTACCGGCAGCTCCGCGAAGCCGGCATCGAGACCGAAGAGCAGCAGGCGCTCGCCGCCGGCCTGAAAATGGCGATCGAGGAAGAGACCCGCGACGTCGTGGAAGAATATGCCCTCTTCCTTCAGGAACACGTCCACATCTCGCCCGCCCTGCGCGATTCGGCTCTGGCGCCCGTCCATCCGGATTGGACCTCCGCGGTCCGGCAGGAGTACACGCTCGATCGGCTCATCGAGCGCAAACTAAGGCTCCTGACCGAGATTCAGGCCAACCGCAAGCGGGAGGAATTGGCCGCACAAGCGATGGCAAGTGAGGTGGGTGGGACAAAATAATTTTATTTTTGAAAAACGAACCCGAGAAATTATTGAAAACACAGGATCGGCGCCAAAAAACGAACCCGAACGAACCCAAAACGAAGCCGGGAAGTTATTGAAAACAGGTAGCTGTGGAAAAAACGAACCCGAAAACGAACCCGAAAACAAACCGTGCTATGCCGTTGAAAACATCTCCAGCACAGCCATCGGCTATGGCAGCTCTGGAGGAGCGCCATACTCTAGCCCACGGCGCAGGACATGGGACAATGATGTCGTCTTTATTCTCCCCAGCCCTCGCCCGCTCGCGGAAGAGGGGAACCGCAACGCGGGGGTGAGGGCGTCATCTGCAGTGAGCACGTGTATAATCAGGCTGTCAAACATGCCTGTGGCATAAAAAGCAATGCCCCGGCTGCGAGTTGTAGCGGCCCTCTGTGAACGCCGGATTTTTATAGCGAACGAACCGGCGGTTATAGGCCGCCGCGACAATTAATTGAGGAGACCCATTGTTCAAGAAGATTCTGGTTGCCAATCGCGGTGAAATTGCGGTGCGGGTGATGCGCGCCTGCCGCGAGATGGGCATTCGCAGCGTGGCGGTTTATTCGGAAGTGGACCGTAAGGGGCTGCACGTGCGCTATGCCGACGAAGCGCTCCCCATCGGCCCCGCGCCCGCAATCGAGAGCTATCTCCGCATTGACCGCATCATTGACGCCGCGCAAAGATCGGGCGCTGAAGCCATCCATCCCGGTTACGGCTTCCTGGCCGAGAACCCCGACTTCGCCCGCGCCTGCCGTGACGCAGGCATTGTTTTTATCGGGCCGGCGGCTGAGGCTATGGAGCTGATGGGCTCCAAGACGGCCGCCCGGCGCCTGGTGATGAACGCCGGCCTGCCCGTGATTCCCGGCACGGACGCCAATCTAGAAAGCTTTGAGGAAGTAGTTCGCGTGGCTCGCAAGATCGGCTTTCCCGTAATGCTGAAGGCGTCGGCGGGCGGCGGCGGCAAAGGCCTGCGGATGGTCGAAACTGAGCAGGAACTGGAGTCCGCTTACCGCAACGCCCGCTCGGAAGCTCAGAACGCCTTCAACGACCCGTCGGTGTATCTCGAAAAGCGCATTGAACGGCCACGCCACGTGGAGATCCAGCTTCTCGGCGACACGCACGGCAATCTGATTTATCTCGGCGAGCGCGAATGCTCGCTGCAGCGGCGCCACCAGAAGGTGCTGGAAGAATGCCCTTCGCCGATGCTCGATGCAGAGCTTCGCCGCCGCATGGGCGAGACTGCGGTGCGAATCGGCAAGCTGGGCGGCTACACCAACGCCGGTACGGCGGAGTTCCTGATTGACCAGGACCGCAATTTCTATTTCCTCGAAATGAATGCCCGGCTCCAGGTGGAGCACCCGGTCACAGAACTGGTGGTGGGCATCGACCTTGTCAAGGAGCAGATCCAGATCGCCGCCGGCGAGCGGCTCGGCTGGCGGCAGGATGACGTGCAACTGCGCGGCGCCGCGATTGAAGCGCGAATTTACGCGGAAGATCCCGCGCGCGGGTTCTTCCCTTCTCCCGGGCTGATCACCCGGCTGGCTATCCCCTCGGGGCCTGGCGTCCGCAGTGACAGCGGCGTTTACGAGGGCTGGCGGGTGCCGCTGGAATACGATCCGCTGCTGGCCAAGCTGGTGGTATGGGGAACGGATCGCCTGCAGGCCGTAGCCCGCATGCGGCGCGCGTTGAGCGAGTATGAAGTGGCCGGTCCACAGACCAATCTGCTATTCTTCCGGCAACTTTTAGCGCATCCCGAATTTGTGGAGGGGCAACTCGACACGGGATTCATCGACCGGATGCTCGCGGAAGGCACGCTTAAAATCCCCCCGCCTTCGGAACTCGGCCGCGTGGCTATTCTGGCAGCCGCGCTCGAAATGCGCAGGAGGCAGGACTCGCATCGCCGCGGGTCCCCGCAGAACGGAGGGGCTTCGCGGTGGAAAACCGCGGGCCGTGCTGAGGAATTAAACCACTGGCCCGGGCGGTGAAAGAACAGGAACTCCATGAGATTCGAAATCGAATTGCGGGAAGATTCACAAACCAGCGATCACCAGCTCACGATTGTAGGCCCGTCCGACGGCAAGAGCGGCCGCGAGAAGCCCCGGTTTTCGGTCGATGACAAGCCGCTCGATGCCGACTGGACGGAAATCCGCCCCGGCCACTATTCGATTCTGATTGATGGCCAATCGTACGAAGCTCGCGTGGCTCCGGCGCCAGACGGCAGGCCGGGCGAGGTGGACAACTGGATTGTCACCATCGCAGAGTACGATTTCCGCGTCGGGATCCGCGACCCGCGGACTCGGAGGTTTGCAGGGCAGGCCTTTGCGCACGAGGGCCCGCTCGACGTACTCGCGCCCATGCCCGGGAAAATTGTGCGGGTGCTGGTAAGCCGGGACCAGGAGGTGGCGCAGGACCAGGGCCTGGTGGTAATTGAAGCGATGAAGATGCAAAACGAATTGCGGGCGCCGCGCGCCGGACGCATCACCGATGTTCACGTGCAGGAAGGCATCGGGATCGAAGCCGGCGCCAGGCTGCTGCGGCTGGAATAACTGTGCCCTCGGACTCGTGTCTACTGCGCGGCCTTCACAATCTGCTCAGCCAGCAGGTTGCGGACCTTGGCCTTGTCCCGCAGGTTTTCAATATAAGCGGCCTGGAGCAATTGCTCCTTTTCATTCATCAGCGTTTCGCGGATTCGGCTCTGCACTTTCGGGTCTGAGAGCAACAACTGGCCTGCATTCTCAATACCCAGAAGCTTGATGATGTGGTAACCACCGCGAGCCGTGATGATGTCGGAAAATTGGCCCACTTTCAGCGACTTGACCACATGTGCGAGCGCCGGATTCGAGGCCAGCGCCGACTCCGGAACAAAACCCATGTCTCCGCCGTTCATAGCGGTGGCCGGGTCCTCGGAGTAGTTCTGTGCGACGGAGGCAAAGTCCTGTCCGGCACGAAGCTGGGCATAGAGGGCCTGAATCTTACGCTGCGCCATTTGCGGCGTCTTGGCGTCGTCATTCTTCAAGTTGTGGACTTCTATGTTCGACCCCGGTGTGACTTCGATCTGGGCCAGATGGTATTTGGTCTCCGGAACATCAAAGGAGGACTTGTTTTTCTGGTAATAGGCAGAAATCTCCTGGTCGCTCACAGAAACCCGTGCGTTGACGTCACGGTTAATCAGCTTGCCCAACGTCAGCTTGGTCCTGACCTCGTCCCGGAAGTCGTTTTCACTCATGCCGCGCTGATTCAGTTCCTGTTCAAACTGCTGTTGGGAGTAGGGGCTCTTCAGCTGGGCGACCTTGGTGTCAATGTCCGACTCAGAAACGGTGATTCCGGAATGGGCAGCGTAGGCCATCAGAATCTGGTTGTTGATAAGCTCATTCAGAATATTGAGCTTAAAGGTAAGCTCTTCTTCCTTGTCGTCAGCATCGCTCGATGTGCGGGGTCTCGCGCGGTAAATCCGGTCCACCTGTTCCTGGTAAATCGGGCGCCCGTCAACTTCCGCCCAGACGGTGCCGGAGGCTGTGTTCTTGCGCTGGCAGGCCGGCATCAGCAGCATAACAGCGGCAATGCCAGCCAACCAGGCCGCAGATGCCAGGCGGGGGTTGCCAGAGGCTTGTCCCAGACTCTTGCGGAGGTTGCGCAGGGCTGCGCGGCCCGGCAGGCTGGCTCGAGCAAAGTGACGGTAGGCAACAGAGCGTACATCTGATAAAATAGAGGTTTGCATTTTCAATATCTCGTCCATTTCTAAAGGAGTTGTTGATGGCGCGTCAATGCGAAATTTGTGGTAAGGCTCCTTCTTACGGAAATAATGTGAGCCACGCTCACAACGTCACCCGCCGAAGGTGGAACCCTAACCTCCAGCGCGTCCATGCGATTGTTAATGGCGCCCGCAAGACCCTTCGCGTGTGCACGGCCTGCATTCGCGCCGGTAAAGTGACCAAGGCCGCCTGAGCGCGCTGTCAAGGAACCCTCCGCTGAATCCACATTCACTTGTATCTTCCCCGGTGGAGCGCAATTTCGAAGGTACCAAT
>JAJYJL010000584.1 GCA_021789565.1 Acidobacteriota bacterium | reverse complement strand
TCCTTTAGACCTTCAACTCCGCCGGCAGAGCAAAGCGAACGTCTTCCTCGATCCACTCAACTTCCTCAACATTTGTAAAGCCCAGTTTCTTTAAGCGGTCCACGACCTCACGGACCAGGACCTCAGGCGTTGACGCGCCTGCGGTAACCCCAATGCGGCGGTTGCCATTGACCCATTCCGGAAGGATATCGCTGGCGTTACCGATCAGGTAAGCCGACGTTCCCGCCCGCCGTGCCACTTCCACCAGCCGGTTCGAATTCGAACTGTTCTGCGCCCCCACCACAAGAATTGCTTCCGCCTTGGGAGCAACGGCCTTCACGGCCATCTGACGGTTCTGGGTAGCATAGCAAATGTCCTGTCCAGGTGGACCAACAATCGCCGGAAAACGCTCTTTCAGCCTGCCCACGATTTCGGCGGTGTCATCAAGGCTGAGGGTTGTTTGCGTCAGGTAAACAATGCGGTTAGGATCAACCGGCTCCAGGGTTTCCACATCGGCCACAGAGGAAATCAGCTGGATAGCTTCCGGCGCCTCACCCAGGGTACCGATCATTTCATCGTGATCGCGGTGGCCAATCAGGACGATCGTGTATTTTTCGCGCGCGTAGCGGATAACTTCCAGGTGGACTTTGGTGACCAGCGGGCAGGTGGCGTCAATGATACGAAGGTTGCGGGCTCTCGCTTCCTCCCGGACTGCGGGTGACACTCCGTGAGCACTGAAAATTACCACGGCGCCAGTTGGGACTTCCTCGAGGTTCTCAACGAAAACCGCGCCTTGGCTGGCCAGTTCGTCCACGACGTAACGGTTATGGACAATCTCCCTGCGAACATATACGGGCGGTCCTAGCTTTTCCAGGACCATGCGGACAACGTCAATAGCGCGGATAACACCAGCACAAAACCCCCTCGGACGCATCAGCAGGAGCGTCCCTGGCTCGGTGCGTACAGGGTTCTCAACGTGACTGTTCACGTTCATTCTCTTTTTATCATCCTTTCCTGCTACACGCCCAGTAAACCTAATCCTCTCATGGTCTTTTCCCACCGTCAAGATAAGCGGAGACTTAGTCTCCGCCAGCCAGCTACTGAAGGGGTTTGGTAAGCCACTGGAAACTCAATCCATATTGATGTTGCCTTCTGCCAAAACGATGCATCATATTTACGAGTGGGTTGGCCGCTTTCCGAATTACGCTGTAGGCGTTTAGGGGAGGTTTTTGTTAAGATATGCTGCTTATGGATTTTTTCCACAACGGAGGCCTGCCGCAAACCACCTCATAGTTCCTGCCAAGTTACCTTTCTGACTTATGACATTTTTCAGACAACCGATTCTGGCAGCAGTACTTTGTAGCCTGGCGCTTTGTGTCCAGGCATGGACCAAGGGAGATGCGGCGGGCGGTCCGTGCCCGGCGCGGCCCGAGATTGCAGCGGATCTGGACGCCGGACAGTATGCGAAGGCGGCTGAGACTCTTCAGCAAGAGCTTGCAAAAAACCCGAATAACGCCCAGGCCGCTTTATGGCTGGCCCGCTCGTTTCTGGATATGGGCAAGTACGGTCAGGCCGTCAATTTTGCCGAGCGTGCCGTACAGTTGTCGCCCGATTGTTCGGAATCACACTTCTGGCTGGCACGGTCCTACGGTATGAAGGCCGACATGGACCGCAGTTTCTGGCTTGCACGCAAGGCCAGGCTGGAATACCAGACGGCCGTGCAGCTCGATCCCGACAACCTGCCAGCGAGGCGCGACCTGATGGAGTTTTACCTTCAGGCTCCGTGGATACTGGGCGGGAGCAAGGACAATGCCTGGGCACAGGTACAGGATATCGCCTCACGCAACCCCACAGAAGGCGACCTGGCCCGCGCCATCTATTGGCGGGATTTGGGCAGGCCTGAGCTTGCCGATGTGGAATATCGCAAAGTCCTGGGAGCAAAGCCGCAGCGCGCTGGAGATTATTTTGAGATTGCAGATTTCTATGAGGCCAACCAGAGGCCGGCAGGAGTTGAAGCTGCAGTGCGGGCCGTATCGCTCATCGTGCCCAATGATCCCCGCATCGACTATTACACCGCGGTCGCCAATGTGATGAAGCGGCAAAGCCTTTCCAAGGCCGAGCAGGACTTGAAACTCTACCTTGCCAGGAGCCCACGGAGGGACGATTTCCCTCCCCATGCAGCGGCGCACGACTGGCTGGGGCAGATTTATGAAATGTGGGGGAAAAAGGAGCTTGCGATCGAGCAATACCGTTCGGCGCTGCGGTTGAGCCCGGACAATCAGCCGGCGCAGAACGCCCTCAAACGGCTGGATACCAATTAGCGGTGCCGGGAATCGGCTGAAGAGACCGCTCCTCAGCGTTCAGAAGATGGCCCTCTTGAACGCTACGCGGTAAACTTAATGATTGATGTGCAGGGCAATCAGCGTCCCGTTCCAGCGCAAGCAATTCGAACAAAGTCAAGACTTTCGTGTACAATAACCCGGACGGGCGGATGCTTAACATTGCCGAATGATGTTGCGATTAGAAGGGAGTCTGTATGGGGTCCGTTTTGAAGACGCTCTTGCTGAATCCTCCAAGCTTTGAGAAGTTCGACGGAGGTGCAAGCTCGAGATGGCCGGCCACGCGTGAGATTGAGTCGTATTGGTATCCCGTTTGGCTGACTTATGCCGCGGGCATGTTGCCTGGAAGCCGCCTGCTCGATGCGCCTCCGCACAAGGTCTCGCAGCAGCAAACGGTAGAAATCTCGAAAGACTATGATTTTGTGGTCCTGTTTACGTCTGCCGTAGGGTTTGAGATTGACCTTAAACTCGTCCGCAAGATGAAGGAGGCCAAGCCCAGTCTGAAAGTCGCCTTTGTGGGCCCTCCCGTGCAGGTAAAACCCGATGAGAGCCTGATGGCCAGCGAGGACATTGATTTCATCGTCCGCGGCGAATTTGACTATGCCGTGGTCGAGTTTGCGCAAGGCAAGCCGCTAAGCGAGATTCTGGGCGCCAGCTACCGTAAGGACGGAAAGATCGTTCACAATCCGCCGCGCAAAGAACTCCAGAGCGAAGACCTGGACCGGTTGCCGTTTGCGACGGAAGTTTACAAGCGCAACGTGACGATTGAGAATTACAACGTCCCTTTTCTCCTCCATCCCTTCGTTTCGTTCTATACTTCGCGCGGATGTCCCGCGCTCTGCACCTTTTGCCTTTGGCCGCAGACCCTTTCCGGCCACGCGTGGCGCACTCGCTCTGTGGACAACGTGGTCAGCGAAATTCGTGGCGCACTAAAGCTTTTTCCGCAGGCGAAAGAATTCTTCTTTGACGATGACACCTTCAATATCCGTAAGGATCGCGTGCTGGAGCTTTGCAAGAAGTTCAAACCGCTCGGCTTCCGATGGTCGTGCACGGCTCGCGACCACAGTGACTATGAAACGCTGAAAGCCATGGCCGACGGTGGTGCGCGTCTCTTTATTGTGGGCTTTGAGTCAGGGGACGACCAGATCCTGAAGAACATCAAGAAGGGCGCTACGACTGAAATGGCCCGCAGGTTTGCGAAGAACTGTAAGGAGGTCGGCATTGCCATCCACGGGGATTTCATCATCGGCTTGCCGGGTGAAACTCCGGAAACCATTCAGCGAACCATCGATTTCGCTAAGGAACTCGACACTGAAACCATCCAGGTTTCCATTGCACACGGATATCCCGGGACGGAAATGTACAACCAGTTGCTCCAGGCCGGGCAACTTGTAAATCTGCCCATGTCGGATACGAGCGGCCACCAGTTGCCGCACATCGAATATCCCGGACTTAGCACCTTCGAGATGATGCAGGGCGTTAACCGGTTCTATGACGAATACTACTTCCGCCCGCGCGTTGTGTGGCGAATCATGCGGAAGGCTTTGTGGAATAACGACGAGCGCAAGCGCCTTTACCAGGAAGCCGTGGAATTCCTCCGGCTGCGGGCTGAGCGGCTCAAGTTTGCGCGTAAAGGTCCTCAAAAGACCACCCGGGTCAGTGTGCCGGCCATCGACTAGGCCGCGCGGGCCGTGTCAAATCCTGTTTTCTTGCGCTATGGAAGTTCATGTCTGAATCAAAAGGCCAGCGTGGCAAGACCCTTATTTTGCTGGCATTTATGGTCACATTTGGGTCGTCTGGTGACGTCATGCTCAGTCAGGGCATGAAGAGCGTAGGTCAGCTAAACAGTTGGGCGCCGGCGGCTGCCATCGCTTACTTTGCAAGGGCCTTTGGCACCGGCACCATCTGGCTGGCCATCGGGCTGCTGATGATGTTTCTGCTCAGCTATATGCTGGTGCTTTCCTGGGCGGACTTCAGCTATGTTTCGCCCGCCTCGGCAATCGGCTACGTCCTCGTGGCGCTGATGGGATGCTTCTTTCTGGGAGAACACGTCCCGGTAACCCGCTGGGTCGGGGTCAGCCTGATTTGCGCGGGGGTTTTCGTGGTAGGCGGGACACAGCCCACTACGAATCAAAATAGATGACGGCTAAAACAGCACTTTTTATTGCTATTATTGTCATAGCGGGACAGCTTGGAGACCTTTCGCTGTCTGTCGGCATGAAGACCCTTGGTGAGGTCAAAAGCTTCACTCCGATAAATGTGTTGCGATTCCTCGGCCGCGCCTTAAGGGTCAAGTGGCTTTGGATAGGCATCGGCCTGATGGCCGTAGCCTTCTTTTCGTTGCTGGCCCTTCTTTCCTGGGCTAACGTAAGCCTGGTAGTTCCTGCCACCGCTGCCAGTTATGCCGTGGGCGCCATGGGCGCTCAATTCCTGCTGGGCGAGCACGTAAACAGAAGAAGGTGGGTCGGCGTCATTATCGTGTGCATCGGAGTCGCGCTGGTTTGCATCTAGACTAAGGATGATGGGAATGCACCTGCACTTACACCTGATCGAGTGGGTTGTTTCGGTCGGCGCCATCATATCATTGCTTTATTATCTGGTCGTTCTGGCCAGCGCGTGGCGCTATTTTCGGCGCCCCTTCCGCTGGAGATCTGATTTCACTCCTCCTGTCAGCATCCTGAAACCTGTTCGCGGACTCGACCGCGATGCCTACGAAAACTTCGCCAGCTTTTGCAATTTGGACTACCCGGAGTATGAAATCCTGTTTGGCGTGGCCGACGAGGATGATCCCGCTGTCCCGGTTGTTCAGAAGGTGATTGATGATTATCCCGACTGCAACATCCGCCTTTTGATCGGCTCCACGTGTCAGGGCTGGAACAATAAAGTCCGCAAGCTTTGCAGGCTGTCCCGTGAAGCCAGTCACTCGATCCTCGTGATCAGCGACAGCGACATTCGCGTTAAGCCCGATTACTTGCGGGCCGTTGTAAGCCCGTTCCGTAATCCCCAGGTAGGCGCCGTGACCTGCATGTATCACATGCAGCCAGAATCTAAACTGGGTTCTGAAATTGAAGCCATCGGCCTGACCTCCGACTTTTTGGCTGGAGTGATTGTTGCGCGCCAACTTGAGGGCGTAAAGTTTGCACTCGGCGCCACCATGGCCGTTACTGATCAGGCACTGAGGGACATTGGAGGATTCGAGTCCATTGCGGATTGCTTTTCCGATGATTTTGAACTCGGCCGGCGCGTTGCTGACATGGGGCACGAAGTCGAGCTCATCCCCTACACGGTGGCAACACTTTCACCCGCGCAGGGAGCTCTGGACGCCGTCAAACATCAACTCCAATGGGCCATTGGCGTAACGAATTCGCGCCCCTGGGGACAGCTTGGCAGGCTCCTGACGCAGGCCCTGCCCTGGGTTGTTGCCGCAACGCTAGTGCAGCACACATGGGAAGGCACAACGGGATTTCTAGGTGCCTACCTCGTCCTGCGCATTGCCGTGGCCTGGACGGTCGGGGTTTGGGGGCTTAAGGACCCATTGCTGAAGAAAAGGCTGTGGCTGGTTCCTGCCTGGGACGCTCTTGCGTTCTTTATCCTCGCCGTCAGTTTTGCCAAACGC
>JAJYJL010000583.1 GCA_021789565.1 Acidobacteriota bacterium | reverse complement strand
CCGATCTTACTGGTGGTGGGCGCGGGGCCCACGGGTCTGGCCTGCGCAATTGAAGCCATCCGCAGCGATTTCAGTGTGCTGGTGGTTGAGAAAGGATGTCTGGTCAACTCGCTTTTCAGCTATCCGCCCGGCATGACCTTTTTCACCACCCGTGAGCGGCTGGAAATCGGAGACATTCCTTTCACCAGTGTCAACGTCAAGCCGACACGCGCTGAGGCGCTGGAGTACTACCGCGGCGTTTCAGAACACTATCATGTCCCCATCCATTACCAGGAGCGAGTGGTGGGCGTCGCCGGGTCCGACGGAAATTTTGAGGTTCAGGCCGGCACAACGGACGGCCAACAAAAATGCTACCGCACCCGCAAGGTGATTATCGCAACCGGCTACTACGATATTCCAAACCTCATGGGCGTCCCGGGGGAAGACCTGCCGAAAGTTTCGCATTACTACGGCGAGGCGCATGAGTTCTATCAGCGAAAAGTAGCCGTGATCGGAGGGGCCAACTCCGCGGCCATTGCGGCGCTGGATCTCTTTCGGCACGGAGCCGAAGTCACCGTCATCCACTGGGAACCCGAGTTGAGCAGGCACATCAAGTACTGGATTCGCCCGGACATCGAAAACCGCATCAAGGAAGGCTCCATCCGCGCCTACATGGAAGCCACCGTCAAGGAGTTCACTCCCGATGCCGTCTGGATTGAAACCGCCCAGGGCGAACGAATCTGCATTGAGAACGACTATGTTTTTGCCCTCACCGGGTACCATCCGGATTTTGATTTTCTGCGCCGCGTGGGGGTTGAAATCGATCCCGGGACCTCTCGCCCGAATTGCAGCACCAAAACCCGCCAGAGCAACGTTCCCGGAATTTATCTCGCCGGCGTGGTGATTTCCGGCCGGCACACCAACGAGATCTTCATTGAAAACGGCCGCTTCCACGGCAAGCAGATCATAACCGATATTCAGAAACATCTGGACGGGCATCCACCAAAACAGAAAACTGGCCCCGAAGCCGATCCGTTGGAAGGGGCCTCCGAATAGTTGCAGGAGGCTCCACAGGTGAACTACTAAAGCGGTGGCGCCAGGAGCGTCCGATTTATTTCAAACGCTGCACGGAACCACTCGAATCTGAATCTTTCTCCGGTATGCTGTTAAGATGGCTTGGCGGATTCAGGAACCGGGCGTTCCACTGCACATCCAGGTTGCATTTGCCAGGATGCCACCGCCGGATCTTCAGGAGGTTTGAATGGACTATCGCACTCTGCCTCATACCGGTTTGAAAGTTTCGCGCGTCTCGTTTGGAACCATGACCTTCGGCTCCCAGACGGATGAAGGCGCCGCGCAGCGCATGATCGACCTCTGCATTGATTCCGGAATCAATTTTATCGACACCGCAAACATCTACAACAAAGGCCTCTCTGAAACGATGGTCGGAAAGCTGCTGAAGGGCAGGCGCGATATGGTGGTGCTCGCCACCAAGGTGCGCGGAAAGATGGGCGACGGCCCGGATGAATCCGGCCTTTCACGCGCGGCCATCCGGAAGGCCATTGATGCCAGCCTGCAGCGCCTTCAAACGGATTACGTTGACCTCTATTATCTCCACCAGCCGGACTACGACGCGCCCATCGAGGAAACCCTTGCCGCGATGGATGAGCTGGTGAAGGCCGGGAAGGTGCGTTACCCGGCGGTCTCGAACTATGCGGCGTGGCAGGTGGCGCAAATCCACTGCATCTCGCAGAAGAACGGCTACCTGCCACCAGTCATTTCCCAGCCGATGTACAACCTGCTGGCCCGCGCCATTGAAGATGAATACCTGCCGTTCTGCAAACGGTATGGTGTTGCCGTGGTTCCTTACAATCCTCTTGCGGGCGGTTTGTTGACGGGCAAACAGTCGCGCCAGAGCAAGCCGATAGCCGGCTCGCGCTTTGACGGAAACAGCATGTACCTCGACCGCTACTGGCACGACGACTACTTTGCGGCCGTGGAACAACTCACGGCGGTCGCCCGCGACGCCGGGAAGACGCTTGTCGAACTGGCGCTCCAATGGGTGCTGGCCCAGGAGCAGGTTGATTCCGTCATCCTGGGTGCTTCAAAGCTTGAGCAACTGGAACAAAACCTGAAGGCGTGCGCAGGACCCAGGCTGCCGGGCGATGTGCTTGAGCGATGCGATGCTGTCTGGAGGCGCTTGCGCGGCGTGACGCCCAAATACAACCGCTGAAGTTCATTGCGTGCAGGAGTGATTCAGGAATTGCCGAACGGGTTCATGCCTTCACCCACTTCGCCGGGCGGCTGCTACGGTCCAGCTTCGCCCGGCCTTGCTGTTCCAGGCGGTCCATATGTCCTTTAATGGGGAACATGGCGAGGAAAACGCCATCGTCAGGCCAGTCGCCCGCGGCGGCGGCCACCGTATCGATCAGTTGTTTCATCGTCAACCCTGAACGGTTCGTCTCCAGGCTGCGCAGGATCACTCGATCCACGAATTCCACCGTGCGCCGCGATTCCGCAAGAAATTCCTTGACCTCTTCGCCGCGCATCACCGGCCAGTGGCCCGAATAAAGGACGCTGATCGGCAGATGTTCAAAGTGGCGGATAGTGGAGAGGTACGTCTCCAAGTGATAGTAGGTGACGGGGATCGCCATCCCTCCCGTTGCCTTGGGGCAGCCGCGCCCCTGCACGGCATCGCCAGCAAATAACGCCCCGAAAGTCGGATCATAGAGCGCCAGATGGCCCTGCGAATGGCCGGGAACGTGCAACACCTCCAACCACCAGTTCTCGCCCAGATAAATTCTTTCCCCGCCTGAAAAGCTCAGGTCCATGCGGCGGCGGCGGCCCGCATCAGGTAACGGGTCTCCTTCGAACCCCACCTCGTGATCTTCTTTGAGAAAGTTGTAGCGCTCGCCATAGAGGGTGGCGGGATTCTCCACCAATTCGCGGTCCCCCTCACCACAACTCAGCATCGTGCCGGGCGAGATGCGCTTGATGGCGTCATTCCCGCCCTGGTGGTCGAGGTCAGCGTGTGTGGTGACGGCCAGCGTCAACTGCTGAGGCTTCAGCTTAAGGCTGTCAAGGAACGGAAAGATCGTATCTTCCGGCGTTGTGGCAATCCCCGTGTCCGCCAGCACCACGTTGTCGCCCACAAAAAGGTACTGGAAGAGATTCCGGCCGCCGTACAGTGATTGAATCCGGTAAACCCCGGGATAGAGTTCCATCTTGTGCTCCGTTATATGAATTGGCCCGGCCGGGTGACGGGTGCTACGGGCCGGCCCAGCCCTCACATCATAAGGCATTTGGCCGACGGCCGGGCCATTTCTTCTGCCTCAGATTGCCCAATGAGTTGCTGTCCACATCATTGTTCGCGCCGCAAACGGCAGGAGCGGCTCGAACCGCTCACTCGATCAACTGGTCGATTGCGGCCGGCTGGATCGGTGGCGGCAGGAAGTCGTGCGTTTTGATCATCCACCGGCTCAGCAGCTCCTGCAAATGGAGCAATTCCGCCCTGTATTTCGGATCTTTTGCCAGATTCTTCATCTCCCCGGGATCATTCTGCAAATCGTAAAACTCCTCCTGCGGGCGGGGAACTTTGAAATAACGCTCAACCAGATTCCGGGCAAGCTTTCCCTGGCGCTCCAGGTTCTCAATGGAACGCCAGCTCGGCGACCTCGCAATGTCGCTCAGCGGCCGGTAGGGAACTTCCGGCAGATAATTCTGGATCAGCTTGTAACGCGAGGTGCGGACGCAACGGATCAGGTCCAGATGGGTATGGAAATTCCTTTCAGCGTATAGCGCCTCTCGCGGCTCGAAACTCCTGCCGAGCAGGAGCGGCAGAAAGCTTATTCCATCCATCGCCCTCGGCACCGGCACCCCCGCGGCCTGCAGCCAGGTGGGCGCCAGGTCTATCAGAGAAACCAGGTCAGACGACGTCCTCCCCGCTTTAATCTTCCCCGGCCAGCGGGCGATCAGCGGGACGTGGAGTCCCGGATCATACAGCGTCCCCTTGGCGCCCGGGAACGCCATCCCCTGATCGCTGGTAAAGATCACCAGGGTATCATCCGCCAGCTCGTATTTTTTCAGAAGCTGCAGAAGGTGGCCGACTTTTACGTCCAGCCGCTCGATGGCCTCGTAGTAGTGGGAGATGTCCTTTCGCACGCCCGGCGTGTCCGGAAGAAAACTCGGAACCTTCACCGAGTTCCGAGGGTTCTTTTCCGGGTAGCGTTCGCCCGGCAGGTAAGGGCGATGTGGATCGTGATAACCGATGTGGAGAAAGAATGGCCGGTCCTTCGGCCGCGCCTCAAAGAATGTGTGGATGGGTTTGTGCAGCCCCTTGAAGTCCCAGCGGCTCCAGAATTCCGTTCCCTGATGAACTTTCTTGAACGCGCCCGTGTAGTAATTCGCGCCTTTCAGATACTCCAGGATGGTCTTCTGTTCTGGCGGCATAGGCGACCGAAAGCGGGAGGTCCCGGTTTCATGAGGAGATTCGCCCGTCAGGATGGCGGAGCGGCTGGGGCTGCAAGAAGGTGATGGCGCAAAGCCGCGCGTGAAGCGCAGTCCCTCCCGGGCCAGCCGGTCAATGTTGGGCGTGTCGACAGCAGGGTTCCCGTCGCAGCCCGCGCCGGAATAGCCCTGGTCATCGGAAATCAGGAACACAAAGTTGGGTCGAGACTTTCTGCCGGCCGCCTCGGCGCCGGGCAGGGAAGCGGCTGCTTTGGATGTAGCTGCAACTCCCGCCATTCCCAGTCCTGCACTCAGATTCCTGATAAATTTCCGACGATTCATCTTGTCTCCCTTTCATCGCTCTGTGGTATCAGGTCCACAAAGAGTACCCAGAACGAAGAAATGGAACTCCGAACACCCCCAATAAAACCAAAAGCTCCGGCGCACCTCGTGTTTGTTCCATTCCTAGTCAAACTACCAACTTATGACACCAGCAAAAAAGATGAAAGGGCTTTGTTCAGGAACACGTTGCGAACTTTATTTTTTTACCGTATTCCAGGCCATCGCCACGAGGCAAAATCTTCCCTCAATTCCAGGTCGAGATAAACCGTTCTTCCGGTTTCAAAATTCTCCCTTGACAAGAATTAAACAATTGTTGCATATATATGTTTCATACAACCGTTTTAATTCGCGCGGGGCCATAAATTGGGAACAACAGACACTACAAACGATCTGGTGACGAGAGAACGGCTGCTCGAAGCGGCGGAAGAGCTCTTTATTGAACGCGGCTACAACCACGTCACAGTTCGCGACATTTGCCGGACGGCGGGAGCCAATGTAGCCGCGGTGAACTATTACTTTCGGGACAAACTCGGCCTTTATCAGGAAGTTCTGATGAAGATCATTGCGTGCATGCATGAGGTTTCAAAGTCAGCTCACGAGGGAAAGGCCGGCGTGCCGGCAGAGGAGAGGTTCAGGCATTACGTTCGGACCTTCATGGGGCACGCGTTGAGCGATGGGCACATCTGTCGCGCGGGCAAATTAATGGCGCGCGAGATGGCTGACCCCAGCCCTGCCTTTGATCTCATTATCGAGAAGGCGATCCGGCCCAATTCCGCCCGCGTAGCGGCACTGGTCAGCGAGTTGACCGGCCTGCCGCCTGCCGACCCGAGAGTCGGAATTTGCGTCGGTTGCATCCAGACCCAGATTACGGGATTCACAGGTCCGGTGGCGGCACGCATGGTTCCGGGCGGACGCTTTACCGGGGAGATCATTGATTTTGTCGCAGATCAGGTGGTGGAATTTTCCCTGGCCGGGATGCGGGCTATCGCCGGAAAAAACCATGGACCTGCTCCCGGGAAACACCCGGTAATGCGGGGGCGTACATAATTTCAATGCCTAATTCTGACCTCTCGTCTCTCAAAATTCGTGATTCAGCGCGTTCCAAGGTCGGGGGAAGCAAAGTCCTGCGGATTTTTGCAGCCGCTCTCGGAGTGCTGGTTCTCCTGGTG
>JAJYJL010000582.1 GCA_021789565.1 Acidobacteriota bacterium | reverse complement strand
GGCTGTTGCAAATAATGCTATGAAAACTATGACTAAAACTTTCTTCATGGCTGCTTTTCCCCCAGATTAGTAGCGTCCGCAGCCACCCTTCTTTCGGCCGCGGGCTTTGTGATAACCCCAGGAATATTACTCCGTCTTTGCCGCGGCTCAACCACCTTTTTGCCTGAGCGCCGCCGGCATGTGGCGCACCCATGAAGGGAACCGCGGGCCGCACTGACTTCAGGCCGGATGAGCGAGCATCGTGCGCAGGTGCTTGTAGCTGACGCGGGCGGCGGCCATGGAGTCGCCCCAGGCGGCAGCCGAATCCTGCTCGATGGCAAAGTGCTTCATCCCCGCAACGCCCGCATATTTGAAAATATCCTTGTAGTCGATGTCGCCTTCGCCCACGGGAACCAGCCGGGCGGCGCGCAGCCGGGCGAATTCATCGGTAGCGGGCGGCAGGCATTTCAGGCAGGCAACGTCCTTGACGTGCCACAGAACAAACCTGCCCGGATGTTTGTGGAACAACTCGATGGGGTTTTGCCCCGCCACCGTGGCCCATCCGATGTCCATCTGCATCGCGACAAATTCAGGATTGGTTTCCGCCAGCAGGATGTCGTAGGGAGTCTGCGTGGTCCCCTCGCAGGGCTGGAACTCCATGGTGTGGTTGTGCCGCAGGATTTTGATGCCGAACTTTTGCGCGAGTTTTCCATACCGGTTGTAGAGCGCCGCTTCGCGCTTGACATCTTCAACGGTGCGCGGCCGCGCAAAGCGGGCCATCATGCGGGCGCGCTGGGCCGGAGTGGGCGGCCGGCGAACGGCAGGGCTCGGAGGCCGTTGTTCGCTGAGGCTGGTGTATTCCATGCCCATGATCTGGAAGCCCGCAAGCTGCTTCTCAACCGCCGCGTCGTCTCCCGCAGTGATGCCCGAGTGGGTGCTGGGCATGCGCAGGCCAAGACGGTCGAGCAGCTGGCGAAAGGCCTTCGGCGACATGTGGTTGTAACCTTCGGCCGGCTCAATTTCCTTGTAGCCGATTTGCGAGACCTTCTCCAGAGTTCCTTCGTAGTCTTTGGCGATCAGGTCGCGGACAGTGTAAAGCTCCAGGCCCATCTGTGCCGTCCAGTTGGGAGCCGTTGCTGCGCCCTGAGCCGGTGCGGCGGCCGCGCTGCCCACCTGGCCGGCCAGCGCCAAACCGCCGACCCCGGCAGTGATGTTTTTCAGAAATTCCCTGCGGCTTGCACTTCCCTTTCGCTTCGCGTCACCAGTCATGATGCCCTCCTGTATTACGTTGATGAGAGTTATGAAGTTGGGTCAGCATTTTGTGCCCCGCCTTTCCTGCTGGTCAAAAGACCCCTCACCCGGCCGCTCGCGCGTCCACCCTCTCCCCTCGGAGAGGGCTTGGGAATTATTGGGCACATCTGATCCGGCACGGATGAATCCGTGCCCTTTCGCGATAAAAACCGCGCCAGCCACCGTAAACACAAGCCACATACATCGCAAAAGGCGCGACGTATGCGCGACCCAAACCCACGGCGGCCGTGTCATTGCAAATAGAACGCGTACACGGAGCCGCTGGCCGCGACCAGGACGTACTGGTGGCCGTCCAGCATGTAAGTCTCGGGGGCGTTCTGGACCCAGCCAATGTGCGAGTGCCAAAGCGGCTTTAGGTTCGTCACGTCAAAGGCCACAATGTCGCTGCCGACGCCATCGAAAAGCAGATGGCCGGCGGTTGTCAGCAAGCCCGTCAAGCCGCCGCCAAAGCCGACGTTCGACCCGGGCACCTGCCACCGCCGGACCACCTTGCCCGTCTGGTAATCGATGGCCGCAATATAATTGCCCAGCGAGCCCACGCCATCCTGTTCGCTGCCGCCCAGCCCCATCAGCAGCCGGGGATTCTTCAGCGTCAGGTAGTACATGGAGTAGCCCTCGTAGAGGGTGACGTAGAAAAGGCCCGTCTGAGGATCGAAACTGGGCGGAGGCCAGTTGGTGGAGCCTCCATTCGTGGGAGACGCCAGCGAGCCGGGAACAGTGTTGTCTTTTTCCGGGTTGCGATAGACGTGGCCGCCCGGGGAGATACCCTTTGCCCAATTGGCCGCTGCGGAAAATTTGGAGGTGAGCAGATGCTTCCCCGTGGTGCGGTCCAGCACATAGAAGTATCCGTTGCGGGCCGCCTGGATCACCAGCTTGCGCATCCTGCCGTGGAACATGGCGTCCACCAGCACCGGAGACTGCGTGGAATCCCAATCGTGCGTGTCGTCGGGCGAGGTCTGGAAATACCAGGCCATTTTGCCCGTGTCCACATTCACCGCCACAACCGCGCAGGTAAACAGATTGGTGTACGTTTTGGGGCCGCGAATCTTGGCCGTGTAGGCCGGCGTGGGATTTCCGGTGCCGAAGATGTAGAGGTGAGTTTCAGGGTCGTAAGAGCCCGGCATCCAGACCTGCGCCCCACCGTGCCGCGCGGCGTCCAGGCTGGGCCAGGTGTCCCATCCGGGATCGCCCTTTTTCATGGGCACGGTGTAGAACTTCCACTGCAGGTCGCCGGTTGCGGGATCAAACGACTGCAGGAAGCCGGGCGAGTCCAGGTCATCGCCCGTCCCCACCAGAAGATGATCGCCCACCACCACGGGGGCCGCGGTGGAGAAATACTGCTGGCTGAAATCGGAGATTTCCTTGTGCCAGCGCTCCTTGCCGGTGCGGGCGTCGAGTGAAACCAGATAATCGTCCGGTGTCTCAAAATAGAGCCAGTCGTGGTACATCGCCATGCCGCGATTGCCGATGTGCGTAGCGCCGCGCGACTTCCACCAGTAATGCCACAGGATTCTTCCGTCCAGCGCATCCATGGCCCAGGCATTATCCGGAGATGAAATGTAGATGACCCCGTTAACCTGCAGGATGGAACCAGCCAGGCGCGGCGAACCGCTGCTGGATCCCGGGATGGTGACCGGATTGTTCGTCACACCGCCAATGCTGGTGGGAACGGCCGGCCCGCCGAAAAATCCGCCGCCGCCCGAGCCCGGCCCGGCCGTTAGCGGGCTGACCCACGCCAGCGACAGAGCGTGCACATTGGTCCGGTCGATCTGCTTCAGAAGGCTGTAGCGCTGCTGGCTGTAATCGCCGGCATACGTGGGCCAGGAGTTGATGGCCGGTTTCAAAAGCGAGGCCGGGTTCAGGCCATTGCCCAGAAATATCGCGGGCAGAGACAGCAGCGAAATCGCGAGAACAAATTTGATGGTTTTCGTCATTTCAGCGTGACCAGATAGGAAGTCAAATTATGAATGTCGGTGTCGTCCCACTTTGAAAGCATATCGATGTGCCACTGCAGCGGATCGTGCACAACGACGTTGGGAGTGGCGCCGTTCCGCAAAAAGCTGCGGTAGGCGCCGTCCGGCTCCGTCAGCGCGACAACAAAGGCGGAGAGGTGATCGAGCTTGCCGGTGACCGTCTTGCCCGAAGGCAGAGTCACGGTGACCGTGGTGGGCGGAACTTTGGGCGGCGGCGGACCATTGCGGCCAGGTCGGAATCCGTGTGCCCCGCCCGACACAATCAGATTCTGCACCGTCTTGGGACCGTATTTGGCGCCGATGCCGGCAAGGTCGCCGGTGACGGAATGGCACGAGGTGCAATGCTGGTCGAAGTACGCCTGGCCGGCCCTGGCGTTCCCCACCAGAATATCGAGCTTGCTGGGAGCGCCGCGGTTTGCAAGCGGCTGTGAGTGCAAAAATGCCGCGATGGAGGCGATGTCCGGACCGCTCAAATCAAACTTGGGCATCCCTTTGTCGGGGAAACCGGCTCGGACAATGGGAGCGATGAGCTCGCCCTTCTGGTCATCCAGCACAACCTGGGCGCGAACCAGGTTCGGTCCCGTTTCGCCGCCGCGGGCGTCGGCCCCGTGGCAAAAGCTGCAGTTGGCTTCAAACAGTTGCTTGCCGTGCGCAACTTCCGCCGGAGGAGAAGGCGCGTGCGGCGGGTAGGCCGGCGGACGATGAAACGCGCCGCCGCTCTGCGCTGCCGCTGTGGAGTGTGACGGAGTTTTCGTGGCCGCCTGTTGTCCGAATGCGAAAGCCCCAATTGTAAGAATGAAAGCTAAAGCCCCAATAAAAACCAAATATCTGCGCAGATTCGTTGCCCCCCACGTCTTCTGATAGGCACTTGCGTAGTGCGCCGCGCATCATATCAAAACTGATGATGACGTGCAAACAAAAGGGAAGGTTGAATTCTTGAGTATCGGAGCATCGGTTGTGTTCTGTTGCGCGAGAGTTTTGCCGTTCCCTCAGCTTATGGGTTATCCTTGACGTTTAGCTGAATACCGCGCGCTGGATTTGCGCAGAACGCTCCGCTGATACAGGAAACCTTTAATCTCACCATGACAGAACATAAAAAACTTTCAACTGAACTAATGCTGCATATCTCCCAGCAGATTGAGGTCCCACTGCACGGCCTGGTGGCCGTGATCGAGCTGCTGGATGAGGGCGGAACCGTTCCTTTCATCGCGCGCTACCGCAAGGAGGCCACCGGAAATCTGGACGAGGTGAAGGTCCGTGCCATTGAAGAGAAGGTGACCTACTTCCGCGAGTTTGTGGCGCGGCGTGAAACGATTCTTGCCTCCATTGCCGAACAGGGCAAGCTGACGGACGAGTTGAAAGCTCGCATCGAGGCCACGCTCGACAAGAGCGAACTGGAAGACCTCTATCTGCCTTACCGGCCCAAGCGCCGCACCAAGGCAACCATCGCGCGCGAAAAGGGGCTGGAACCGCTGGCGCTCTACCTGTGGGCGCAGCAGCCGGCGGATGAGCCGCTCGAAACCCTGGCAGCCGGTTTTGTGGATGCAGAAAAAGGCGTGAACAGCGTGGAAGAGGCTCTGGAGGGCGCGCGGCACATTGTTGCGGAAATGATCAGCGAAGACGCCGACCTGCGTAAGGCCCTCCGGCAGGTGATGTTTGAAGAGGGCGTGGTGGTGAGCAGCAAGGTGACGGACGCCGTGGACGAGCAGGAAAAATTCAAGATGTACTACGAATACCGCGAGCCCGTGAAGGCCATCCCCTCGCACCGCATGCTGGCCATTCGCCGCGGTGAAAGCGAAGGCGTGCTCTACTTCCTGATCGAAGTGGATTCCCTGCGGGCCGTCACCCTGCTGAAGGCGCGCATTCTGCGCGAGACGGGCGACTGGACGCCGCAGCTTGAACTGGCCATTGAAGACGCATGGAAGCGGCTGTTGAATTCCTCCATTCAGGCCGAAATCCGGCTGGAGCTGAAGCAGCGGTCGGACGGCGAGGCCATTCAGGTGTTTCAGGACAATCTGCACAACCTGCTGCTGGCGCCGCCGGCGGGGCCTATTTCCGTACTGGGAATCGATCCCGGAATGCGCACGGGCTGCAAGCTGGCGGTGGTGGACGAAACCGGAAAATTCCTGGACCACGACGTAATTTATCTGCACCGTTCCGAAGGCGAAAAGGAAAAGGCCGCGCAGACGCTCGAAGCTCTGCTGCGGAAACATCAGGTGCGCGCCATCGCCATTGGCAATGGAACGGCTTCACGCGAGACGGACGCTTTTGTGCGCGACTTCCTGCGCGAGAGAAAACTGGACAGCATTTTTTCCGTGACGGTCAGCGAATCCGGGGCCAGCGTTTACTCGGCCTCAGAGGTGGCGCGGCAGGAGTTTCCGGACCTCGACCTCACCGTGCGCGGGGCCATCTCCATCGCGCGCCGCCTGCAGGACCCGCTCTCGGAACTGGTGAAGGTTGATCCCAAGTCGATCGGAGTGGGCCAATATCAGCACGACGTTGACCAGCGCCAGCTTCAGGCGTCGCTCGCCAGCGTGATTGAAAGCTGCGTGAACCGCGTGGGGGTTGACCTGAACACGGCGTCGTGGACGCTGTTGCGCTACGTTGCCGGCATCACGGAGCGGACCGCGCAAAGCATCGTGACGTTCCGCAACGAGAACGGGCGCTTCCGTTCGCGCG
>JAJYJL010000581.1 GCA_021789565.1 Acidobacteriota bacterium | reverse complement strand
CAGATCTTTCCGAACCAGTTCCGGCCTGACCACCAGCATGATGGATGTTTCAAGTTCGCCTGAGTGGCCCATGCCGCCGATGGGCGTCTCGCGGATTTCCCGGATTTCTTCACTGATCAGGTGCCAGTAGGTCACGGCTACCACCTTCATGACAGGTCCGAGTTTGTAGCGGAGCTTTTCAGCCATCAAAGAAACTTTGTTAGTGTTGCCTCCGTGGCTGTTCAGAAGGATAAAGTTTTTGAAACCGTGCTCAGCCATGCTGGATACAAGCTGCTCACCGACTTCGATAAACGTATCGATTTCCGCAGTCAGGGAACCTGCAAAATCCATGTGGTGCCGCGAGCAGCCAAGCCACATCATCGGAAGCACGAGCACCTGCTCAGGCAGCTCCCGTTCCAGGCGGCGGGCAATAGCCTCGCCTATGATTGAATCCGTCCCAAGTGGGAGATGAAGGCTATGTTGCTCAACAGAACCGAAGGGGATGACAACAACCACATTCCGATCGAGGTTCGATACTTGTGAAGAGGTAAGGTCGTAGAGAATCATGTGTTTAGATTAACACGGCTGAGATCTGGCAACCGTGCACGCAAACGAAGCCCAACCAAGTGCTCGTTCAGCTCAGCAGCATTCACTCCGGCAAACGATATTTTTCCAAAGCACGCGGGTCCAGTTCTACACCAAGCCCCGGTTCTTGCGGGACGCGGGCGCGCCCGTTTGTAATTTCAATCGGCTCTGTAATCAGGTCATCCTCGCGCACGAGCTGGCCGAAAATGTCGCTGTGCAAGGTGCAGTTCCGCGTCGCGGCGCACGCGTGCAGGTAGCTCGCCTCCAGAATACCCAGATCAACCTCACTACCATGCCAGCAGGGAATGCCTGCAGCATCAGCAATGTCAGCCATTCGGACAAAGTTCGCAATCCCGCAGTTGAAATTGAAATAATCAACCGCTTCCAGTTGAATGGCCCTGATCACGTCCTGGACCATCTGTCCCAGTTCCATGTAAGGAAGTGCAACGTGCAAGGCAATCGGGATAGAAGTCTTCTCACGCAACAAGCGATACCAAGCCAGGTTCCAACGTGGCACAGGGTCTTCCAGGCATCTGATGTTGCCGGCCTGCTCCAGCCCGCGGCAAAGGCGCATTACTTCGGCAGGTCTGTCAAACCGGCAGTTGGGATCGAGTACAACACTGAAAGCCGGCCCGCAAGCCTCGCGGACGCCTTTTGCCCATGCCACGACGTCATCTTCCAAGTTGCACTTAAACTTGATCCCGCCAAAACCTGCATTCTGTCCTTCTTTGGCTTTCCGGATAGCATCAGCTGTCGTGCGCCTCCCGGTCCAGTAATCGACATCTACACATTCGCGAAATGCCCCGCCTAGCAACCGGTACGCAGGTATGCCAAGCTTCTTGCCAACAAGGTCGAAAATGGCAGCCTCGAATCCATCGTATTCCCGCGACCATGCAATCGGCAGGCTGCGTAGGTTCATCCGCAGGGGATCGCTGCCAACCAGACTGGCGATAATCCCATCAACGGTCTGCGGATTCACGCCGCGGTAACTTTCCCCCAACCCCTCCAACCCTTCGTCAGTCTGAACACAGTAGATATATTTCCAGATCTGGTCAAACTGGATCTGCCACGAGGCCTTTCCATCCAGAACCAGCATGTGCATCGGGTCCCGGACTTCGGGGCTGTTCAAAGTGTCGGGTCTTGCCGGAACCCTGACTTTGATTTTTTCAATCGCAGTTATTCGCACAATGCCTCAACGCCGGCTGCTCAGTTGGACCCACATTCCAGCATCAGCGGGTATTTCCGTGCCTGTAATCATCCTCGCTTCGTCACTGGACAGGAACGCCACAAGGTTTCCGATGTCTTCGGGTTGGATCAGTTGTGGCAAGGCCTGTTCACAGCGGACAAATTCGTCCAGATATCCCTGCACATCTTTGGTCAACCGAGCAACAATGCTCCGCGTCTGTTTGCCATCAACCAAACCAGGCGAAACAGTATTGGCCCGAATGCCGTCCGGCCCATATTGCACAGCGATCCCTCGGCTCAGCCCGGCCACACCCGCCTTCATAGCCGCGTAGATTCCGAACTGGGGCAGCGTTGCACGGCTGTGCACAGAAGCGATGTTGACAATCGACCCCTGCTTCTGCCGCCTCATGTGGGGGATCGCATATTTGCAGCACAGCCACATCCCGCGCAAGTCAATCGCAGCCAACTGATCGAATTCCTCCTCGCTGACCTCGGCCACGGGACGGATCAGGCCAATACCAGCGTTATTTACGAGGATGTCTACGCGCTGGTGTTCCTCGATGACCATATCGATGGCTTGGCGAACGTTGTCCGAACGGCTGATATCCGCGTGAATAGCAGTTGCGCTGCCTCCGTCGGCTTCGATTTGAAGGCGCACTTCTTCAGCGGCTTCGAGGTCAATTTCGAAAATGATTACATGCGCACCCTGTCTGGCAAGCACCAAGGATATGCCGTGACCGATCCCGGAACCACCACCGCCCGTGACAACTGCGACTTTTCCATCGAGCCGTGCCATGCTTTGATCGCCATCCAGCAGAACGGGTTAGCGTAATGCGTTTCGCAGGGAAATTCCAGTACGAAGATAAAACCACATTGGGGGCCTGGCAGGTTAAAAATTAGATCGTTTCCCATCCTTTACACACGTTGAGCATACTTTTGGCCTCGCTCAAAGGGTCAGCAACCGGGAGCGACTGCGTGAGCCTATAAGGTGTGGCCAGCCAGGTCTGTTCCCATAGCATGGCAGCCTCGGAATTATTGTCTGCCAACCCATGGAAAAACGTACGCCATCTGCCAACGTAGTAGTCACGAATCAGTCCCCACCAAACTCGTGAAGCGTAGTCTTCCAGTCTGCGCCAGCCCCAGAATGTAATGAGCAGCCTGCCGTTCGATTCGTAATAAACCGATTCCTCATTATATCGGCCCCAGTGGCGCGCATCGCGGGTCCATGTCTCCAAACACCGGTCCTCACGCAGGTTCATCAGGGCATCGATTCGCAGGAGCACATCGAAACATTCCTGCGCCTTCCGATCGCGGATTTCTGCCTCGCCTGCCTTATGCGCTGCACATGCCTCTGCCAGATGCCGGTCAACGCTGCCGCCCACAGCCCCACTTCCAAGGTGGTCCGGGCAAATGCCAACCGTCCAACTTCCGCCATCGCGCTTGCTGCCTCCTAGCAAACGGACACTTGTAAAGGGCTGGCGCACTTGCATCCTCCTTGAGGGAACTAAGGATGCCAGCAGAGCCAAATAGCTTCTAGAGTTTGGCAGAATTTCGGTATCATGGTCGTCGGACGAACCATCACCGTGGTGCAGCGTGGCCAAACCGTAATCGATCAACAAGAGATTCCAGTGATTACTGGCGGCACACTCGACATCAATGATGGATTGATGCGTCCCATTCACCTTTACATGAGCGAGAAAGGGCGGGTGGATTCTCGAAACATCGAGATCACTCCGGCAACATAGCCAACTGGAATAATGAAGGGTGAGCGGGTCTCATACATCCAGGTCAGTGTACTCCTTCGCTGTATGGAGGGGATTGCAGATGGGTGAGGCACTTGATTTGAAGCGTAACCAAAGGAGGTTTCACGCATGAATTCGTCGCGTCGAATATCTCGCAGGAGTTTTCTGGAGACGACTACTCTGGGTGGAGCGGCCTTTGCGGCTACCCCCGCTGTGGGTCGTATGCACTCAGCTAATGACCGACTCAACGTAGCTTTAATTGGACTCGGCGCGCGGGGGCATGACCATCTGAACCTGCTCCTTGAGCGCCGCGCCAACAAGAAAGACATCGAGATCGTCGCGCTGTGCGATGTATATCAGAAACGGCTCGGCATGGCGGCTCACAAAGTACCGGGAGCGAAGACCTACGATCTCCACCAGGAACTGCTGCAGCGCTCTGACATAGATGCGGTTTTTGTCGCTACGCCCGACCATTGGCACGCTGCGATTACTCTCGCAGCAATGGAGAGCGGCAAAGACGTTTACGTCGAGAAGCCCATGACGCACACGGTTGAGGAAAGTAAAGCGGTCGCTCATAAGGCAAAGGATCTCAACCGTGTGGTTCAGGTAGGCGTGCAGGGACTCTCGTGGGACCGCTGGCATAAGATTCGCGACGTCATTCAGTCTGGAATGATTGGCCAGGTGGTTGCCGTGCAGGGTACTTACAGCCGCAACACTCCGGACGGTGACTGGAATGAAGGCCCGTGGTGGTCGATAGATCCTACCGCCGGGCCAGACGTAACGGGTGACGGACACATCGATTGGAAGCAGTGGCTTGGCCCCGCTCCTTCCATTCCTTGGGATGCAGACCGCTTCTTCCGTTTCCGCAAGTACTGGGACTACTCAGGTGGAATCGCCACGGACCTGCATTATCACGTTGTGGCACCGCTCCATTTTGCGGTTGCCGACAACTTTCCTACCCGCGTGGCTGGTATGGGTGGGTTGTGGGTCTATAACGACGGTCGCCAGACTCCGGATACGTTCCTGACGGCCGCCGATTACCCCAACAGGTTCTCAATGACCATCCAGTCTTCGCAGGTCAACGAGCATGGACCCAGAATGAACATCCGCGGAACCAAAGCGACGATCCATCTGAGCGACGAATGGGAAGGGCCTCCCTCCCGCCAGTGCGATTATGCAGACATTTTCCCTGAGTCGCCTTATACTGTGGAATTCGCGAAGAAAAACCTGTTCGACCGAGTCCGCGTCGACGGCGTAGGAAACCAGGGCGACCTCAAACACGTGGACAACTTCCTGGAGTGTGTGCGGTCACGGGAGCAGCCAAACTGCCCTGCAGACCTTGGTTATAAGGTCGAAGTCGCGATCGAGCTTTCTGTACGTTCCTTTCGCGATGGCAAGGTGTACTACTTCGATGTGGCAAAGGAGCAGGTAGTGGAGAAGGCCTGACTGGATTGGTGCCGCGTGCAATGGTGCCTCGACCACTTTTTCCCTTGGGACCCGGCCTGTTGGCTGGCTTTTGGAGCCATGCTCTGCCACCGGGGCTGTTGCAATCGCTTTTTTGCGAATTGAAATTGCATCGCACAAAACCGGGGACAGAGAGGAATGTTCGCTGATTCGGGCAATAGATAGCACCACAAATACAGGTCAGGCGGGATGAATTCTCGCGCTCGGGTTTATTGCAACACCTCTAGTTTCAATCCAATTCAGGAGTGGATGATGATGATACCCGACACGCTTAGAGCCAAGTGGTTCTGGTATTCGGTATGTTGTGTCTTTTTCTGGGGAGGCTGGGCATTAGTTTCAAAGCTGGGGACGGAGGGAATCTCTGCCAGTGGCATGCAGTTTATCTTTGCCTTTGGATTCATTCCCGTGGCATTTATTGTGCTCGTCATCAGGCGACTGAAGTTCGAGAGGAACCTCACCGGCATTGCGTACAGCATTGGGAACGGAGTTCTGTCAGGGATCGGCGGGTTGGCCCTTTTTGCCGCTTATAGGAGTGGAGGAAGTACATCCATTATTACCGTTACCACTGCACTCTATCCGGTCATTACGGTTGTCCTTGCATTCCTTGTTTTGCGTGAACGACTCACCCGGATTCAGATGGTTGGCCTGGTGTTCGCCGCTCTGGCCATGATCATCTTTGCTTCGTAGAGGTGGAGCTATGCACATTCCTTTATGGTTCTGGTTTTCTCTGGTTGTTCTACTTTCGTGGGGAATTGTCGGCCTGCTGCAGAAACTTTCGACAAACCACCTTTCGGCGGAATGGGCGCTTCTTTGGCTGGCTCTTGGTTTCTTCGTCTTGGAGCCGTGGCTTTATCCCGGCCGAGTGATTTTCACTTATTCTCCGCAAAGTCTTGGATGGGCTTTTTTGGGTGGGATCCTGAATGCATTAGGCGCCTGGGCATTGCTGACTGCAATGAAGAGCGGGGGCAAGGCTTCTGTTGTGGCGCCATTCACGGCG
>JAJYJL010000580.1 GCA_021789565.1 Acidobacteriota bacterium | reverse complement strand
GCAATGACAACGGCCATGCCCTTGCGGAGAGGTACCGAAGCGGTCATAACGGGGGCGCCTCGAAAGCGTCTTGCCTGCCAAAAGCGGGCACGTGGGTTCGAATCCCACCCTCTCCGCCATCAAGTCTTAAGTTTTGGCATTTCGTGAGCCACTCGTGAGTTCCATTTGATTGGTGTGGAATTCGTAATGAATATGCCAGTCCCCGACCAAAGAGAATGGTTGAGGAGGCACACCGTCGCAGGGACAGTCGCCTTCCCTCTGCTACGCGTCAACAAGGTCCGTTTTCAACACAGCGTTGTCTCGCCGAAATCCACCCACTCAACTCTAGAATCCATTGGGCTCTGTTGACATCCTCAGGAGAAGCGATGCTTCAGGCGGTACAGATTGAAACTCAGGCCAAGCAGCAGGGCTTGGCGCGTCTGCATTCGCGGCGAGCGACCGGGGGCTCGGGCAGAGAGCTTGCGATTGACCGAATAGAACACCGTTTCGATCAGAGCCCGGCGTCGACCCGCACCAATCCGATGGGCGTCTCGTGGGAAGCTGTCTTGACTCCCTTGGGCAAACTCCCGCAGTCGTTCCAGGGACCGCGTCGTGCGCTCTGCGAGAGCAGGAATTGCTGATCCAGGTCCGCCACCACCAACCATTTCAGCCAATGGCGCCAAGGCAGCGGTTTTTGCCCCTGATGACGCAGGCGCCGCACAAAGTACGTGCTCACCGCTCCCTGCGCCAAGCCGGTCGCGTTGACAGCCACCCCAGCCGGCGGGCGGCAGGGGTGCAGCCCGCCGCGCATCCGCCGCACCGTTCCGCCGACAGCCATGCGGGCGCAGCGGGCGCTTTCCGATGGACACGATGTAGGCAGACAAGACCGCCTCCTGCGTGTTCGTTCGCATGGGTGTTGCTCCTTGTTTTGGGTTAAAAGCCGAGAAGGTGGGAGAAAAGAGCTTTGGGATGTACTGTCACCGGGACTGGGCAGGTGCTCCGGTTATCAGTGATTGTGTGTCGAAGGGGATTGTGGGGTTGGATCGCTTAGGGCGTCAGCCAGCGGTTATTTGACGGTGCGATTGACTTCAGTGTTCTGAGCGGCGGCTGTCAACGCCCACCGCAGCAGCGCGCTTTCACGATGGCTTCTAGCCGCAGCTGCTTTAGCTTGTCGTCAAGCACCGGCGGTGCACAACGCGTACGGTCAGAATACATCCAGGTCATGTGCCGTGACCATTTTGCCGCTGTAGTACTGCTTCATTTCTTTGAGCATCTCCTCTTCACTTCCGGCCTCGCGGCAGCCGGCAGCTTGAGACTGGTCACAACCTGGGTTTCCGCGGTGAGTTAGCACAAGCAAGCCGGGCTTGGCTCTGGTAGCGATGTCCGCTAGTTCGTGGGTCGACATGTGGTATGCCTGCCGATATTTTTGCCAGCGAGGAGAGACTAAGGCGAAGCTCGCTTCTGTATAAGCTTCGGCTATAAGGATGTCGCAGCCATGGCAGTTTTCGACAATGCTCTCCGTCGGGCTAGTGTCACCGGAATACACGATCACGCGCCCGGGCGCCTGGATGCGATAGCCGAATGATTGCTTCCACTCGCCATGCTTTACGGGAAACGGTCGGATCTCGACGCTCCCGTCTTTGTAGATGTCGTCCTGTCCGATCTCATGGACGTTCACCTTGTATCCCGTTGTGTTGGAGCCCTCGAGGCCAGTGGTGCGCAGAGCAATGTCCTCCTTGTAGGCGGCGAGGATATTGTCAACCATAGACCGAGTTCCGCTTGGACCCCAGAGCTCAAGTGGCTCGGTGCGTCCCATAACCCAAGGCGTGAGGATCAAGTCGGGCAGGCCGAGAGTGTGGTCCGAGTGAAGGTGAGTCAAGAATGCGACGCGGAGCGCGCGCGGTTCCAGGCCTACAATCCCTCTGTCGCGTGCCGCAGCGGCCCGGCGCACCACACCGACGCCCGCATCGAAGATGTACGCCTTATCATTCACGATCACTCCCAAGCTTGGGCCGGAGCGCTGGGGGTCCGGTAGTGGCGTCCCAGTGCCCAGCATGACGACCTGGACGCGCCCCTGATGGATTGTGCCAGTCTGCCCGGTCGTCGCTAACAACAGGCTGAATACGATTATTCCGATTTGGGTAGTGCGCATAGCAACATGTCTCCCGGCCCCAGATGCGGTCTCGTGCGTCTGCGGATTTTAACACGACTAATTATTCAACGTGGAAGAATCCGAGTCAGAGAGGCTTTTGTCTCTCTGACTCGGCTAGGTGGATATGGCAGTCTGGTCATTCGGAAGCTTCGGGCAGGAACTCTTGGATGTTCTTGTATCCGTTGTGGCCCTGACCGACTTTCACCAGGTAGGGAAGATGGAGTTCCATCCCGCTTCGATTTCAGTCGCTGGAATGTCGTAACCACTCGCTTCCAGACGCTCCGCCAGCTCTTCGGGACGACCCAACACCCGCACCATCTCGCCGAAATCCACCCACTCAACTCTAAATTTCTCCTACGACCGCGCTCCCTCGGTCTAGCGTAGGGCGGTTGTCTTCCAAGCCCTTCGGACAGGCAGAATCCCTTCCTGAAAGTCTATCACCTCCTCACTTGTCCCGACCCTCACCACAGACCTCTATTTGCCGAATGTGAGAAACTTTCGCGAGTTCGACCGGGGCCATATTGTGAGCCGGGGCCCGAGTGCTGCTCCTTAAGGACGATCCAGATGTGGGATGGATGGGTGTGAGTTATTGCAGCGTGAGCCTTCAGAACGAGGCATCGAATTCAACGTAGCCGAACTGGCCGATTGCACCGTGGGGGTAAATTTGCCTGATCACCTCTGAGCCCCAGGCCCTGCCGTAATAGAATGTGACGCCAAGCCTCTGCGCAATCTTGTAATCCACGCTCAGGTCCCACACGTTCGCGAGCTTGCTGTGCCCACCGCTGGGCCGCCCGACGTACCCGAACGTCTGGGGCTGAAAGGGTCCTCCGCCCAGATACCAGAGATCGTTTCGCTCAGCGAGCGATAGCGCGTGAGCTTCAGTTCTCAAAAGGATTTTGCGATTCGGATGCAGATTGAGCGTGGCGTACAGATCTTTGTTGTTTTGCATGTCGTAGAACGGGAATCGTGCGTAAGGCCGTGGCGTAGGCAAAAGCTGGGAAAATGTAGTGTGCCTGTTGTCATTGGGATTGCCGTCGCCGCTCCCGTAGGAATAGCCTGCGCTAAGCCATGGAGCAAGATGCTGGACCTTCGGCTGCCACCCAAACTCGGCCACAAAGGCCCCGGCACGGTCGGATTGCAAACCCCATGATCCTGCCTGCAAGGCTCCCCAGGCCAAAAAATCGAATTTCCCTGCCGTTGATGTGTTGAAGACCTCGAGATAATCGGCGCCGAACGTCCCCAGGAGAATATCCTGATGGTCCAGTTGCCGCGCCCCCAGCGGGCGGTTATCCGTCTTCAAAACCATCCCGCGCGGATCGTCGTATCCGATGCCGAAAATGCGCAGTTCAGAATCGCCGCCCTTTCTGGATAACGGCACTGTGTAGCTTCCATAGAGAAATCCGACGTCGAGTTCCCCTATCCCTTCGGCTTGGAAAACTCCCTGAGTTGCGCGGGCCGCGACAAAGGTGAAATTATTTTTGCGCCAGTTTTGTACGAACTGAATCCCGTCATAGCTGCGGCCAACCGCCGACCATCCGAAGTTGCCAATCAGGCGCTGGGTGATGCGGGTCTTTTCCATGGCAGCCAGTGTCGGATCTTTTGGCGTAATCTCGCTGCCGTCCAGGAACTCAAAACGTCCGACCCGCAGGCTGCGGTGTTCGCCGCCTTTGAAGCGCACAAAACCCTGCTTGAGAAAAATGCGCGCGATGTTCTGGCGTCCGTTGTTGGCGGCAAAATAGGTAGCCCCAAGTCCAAGCTGGCCCTGAGGGGCCGGAGCATTGGCATTGTCTGGAAGCGCGAACAACATCGGTACCGCAGCTTCGGCCTGCCAATCCACGCCGCCCCGGGTTTGTCCAATACTCAGGCGGAGCAGGGAGTGAGTAAAGGTGTACGTGGAAGAAGCGGTGCCATCCTCGAACCAATCCCAGGATTCCATGCGTGTTTGCCAGCTACCCGAGATGTCGAAGGGGCCGGCCGTGAGCGGTGCGGGACCGCTGGCGGCAGCGGGGATGGAGCGAGTCTGGCACGGCGCGGCGACCGCGACCAATGTGCTCAGCATCAGAAACAGGAAGCCGGTGACAACCCCCTGACGGCTCCGTTCCGCCTGCCTGTTCGCGCGCGGCCCGTTGAGGAATCCAGAAATCCTGCCGCGAGGAATTATCGTTTGTTGACTTCCTACTCTGCCACCGGCCGTGGCAAAGCAACTGCTGTTTCGTCTGCGTATTTTAGGATCCATGCCATTGATAAAGAAAAGAGAGCCAGGAATATGAAGACAACGAACCCGATTGGATAGCCGCGCACTCCCAGGTTGTGAACCGCAAAGCCCATAACCGGCGGAATCACAAACCCGCCCAGCGCTCCCAGCCCGCCAACCCACCCGGCCGCTCCGCCCACAGCGTGAGGAACCACCTGCGGAACCAATTTAAAAACTGCGGCGTTACAGATTCCCATGCCGATGGCCAGCAGGATTTCACCTGGGACCGCCAGTTCAAACTGGGTTGTGCTTGTCATCACCACAGCGCCAACCAGCATGATGAGCAGAGCGAGAATCGCAGTGTTTTCTCCACCCTCGCGCAGGTGATCGGAAAGTACGCCTCCCCCGATGCGAATGAGGGATGCGAGGATCGAGTAAAGGGCCGTAAGGCCGCCGGCCGCGACAAGGCTCACGCCGAAGTAAGAGTGCCAGTAGGTTGGGAGCCAGGCGGTCAGCGCGATGAAGCCGCCGAATGTTGTGAAGTAGAGCCAGACCAGCGCCCAGGTTTTCCACACTCTTGCGGAAGTGCGCAGGCTCTCTTTAAGTCCGCCAGCAGGAAATAAGGCCTGGCCGTGCGCAGAGGCTTCGCGCCGGGCTGTTTCGTGATCTAGTCCTTGCTGGTGGAACTGGAAGTACCACGCGTTGCGGCCATAGGCGGCGTAGAACAGCGTTCCTGCAGCCAGGAAGATCAGCCAGACCAGGTAGGAACCAGCCAGGCTGAGCGCCACCAGCGCGGCCGGAAGAAGAAAAGAAAAGATTCCAGGAGCCAGGTTGCCAATGCCGGCGAATATCGCCAGCGCTCGCCCTTGCCGGGCCTGAGGAAACCAGTAAGAAACCTGGCTGATTCCTACCGAGAAGGAAGCGATGCCGCATCCCGAGAGCACACCCAGGATCAGCAAAACGGGGTACAAACTGACGCTCAGACGGTCGGGGTAATAAAGGAAAACGACCAGCAGCAAACCGGCCATTCCCATAACCGAGAGAATTAACAGGACCAGGAATGGTTTTCGGCCGCCCGTTGTGTCTACCCAGGCGGAAAACGGAATGCGGAGCAGGGAACCCGACAGCGCCGGCGCGGAAACAAGAAAGCCCACCATCATCGGGCTCAGGTGCATCACTTCCTGGAAGCGGCTTGCCGTGGGACCGAACAACGCTACCGCTGCAAAGCCCACAAAGAAACCCATCGTTGCTGCAATAAGACCCTGGTTGGGTGTTCCTTTAACTTGTGCCACGGCTTTCTTTCCCTCCTCAGTCAACTTCTTCCCCTGTCAAAGAAACTCCTCGCCGGTACCAGCGCACCAGTTGAGGTCTGCGCCAGAAATAAGGGTTAGGTGCCACGAGAATATGAACCAGGCGAGTGAAGGGGAAAATGCCGATCAGCAAATAGAAATTGATGACGTGCAGTTTGATAATCAACGGCATCGTTGCCAGGAAACTGATGTCCGGATTGAACTTTAAGAGCGACCACAGATAGGGCGCCATTGAAGCTGCAAACCACGAAGAACCCCACGGGTGAAATGTCGCGATATAAATTCCGCTTACGAGTTGGAATAAGAGGAGCGCGTCAACCA